>WLOB01000008.1 GCA_009699505.1 Actinomycetota bacterium
CGTCGCACGTGCGACGGGCGACCGGCCGGGGGCGCCGACGTCGGGCCAGGAGGACGTCATGACCCAGACCACCGTGCAGTCCCCGCAGACCGAGGCGTCCGTGCGCCTCGAGCACCTGAGCAAGACCTTCCCCGGGCAGCGCGCGCTCGACGACGTGTCGCTCGAGATCCGCCGCGGCGAGATCCACGCGCTCGTCGGGCAGAACGGCTCGGGCAAGTCGACGCTGATCAAGGTCCTCTCGGGCTTCCACCAGCCCGACGACGGCGCCTCCGCCTGGCTCTCCGGGGAGGCCGTCGACCTCGGCGGCCTCTCCGAGCAGCAGCTCGCGTCGATGCGGTTCATCCACCAGGACCTCGCGCTCGTCCCGACGCTCACGGTCCAGGAGAACCTGCACCTCGGCAGCAGCGGCCGCGGCCTGCTCGCGCCGTTCGACCGCCGCAGGGAGCGGGCCGAGGTCCGCGAGCTGCTGAAGACCTTCGACCTCGAGGTCGACCCCGACGCGATCGTCGGCGAGCTGTCCCCGTTCGAGAAGGCGGCCGTCGCGATCGTCCGCGCCCTCGGCGGCGCCTCCGACGACATCGCGCTCCTCGTCCTCGACGAGCCCACCGCGGCCCTCGGCGCGACGGAGACCGAGCAGCTCTTCCGGACCCTGCGCCACATCAACGGCCTGGGCGTGTCGATCCTCTACGTCTCGCACTTCCTCGGCGAGGTCCTGCAGATCGCGGACCGCATCAGCGTCCTGCGCAACGGCCGCAACGTCTGCGTGCTGGAGGCCGAGGGCACGACGGAGCAGCAGCTCATCGCCCGCATCGTCGGCTCCGACGTCGAGAAGGCGACGCCGCCGACGCCCCCCGGTGCCGACCGCGACGTGCTGCTGCAGGTCGACGGCCTCCGCGCCCCCGGGGTCCTCGACGCCTCCTTCGACGTCGCCGCCGGCGAGGTCGTCGGACTGACCGGCCTCATGGGCTCCGGCTACGAGAAGGTCGCCGAGTGCCTCGCCGGCGCCCGGCCGTTCGACGGCGGCGCCGTCGTCGTCCAGGGCGTCCGCTTCACGCGCCTGGATCCCGCGACCGCCGTCGGCGCCGGCATGGCGGCGATGCCCGCCGACCGCCGCGGGCTCGGCCTGATCCCGACGTTCACCGTCGCGGAGAACCTCGTCCTGCCCGACGTCGGGCGCAACTTCCGGCGCGGCCGGATCGACCGGCGTGCCGAGGAGGCTGAGGTCCGTCGCTGGCTCGAGGTCTGCGACGTCCAGCCGCCCGACCCCGAGCGCCGGATCGACCAGCTCAGCGGCGGCAACCAGCAGAAGGTGATGCTCGCCAAGGCGCTGCGCCTGGACCCGAAGGTCCTCGTGCTCGCCGAGCCGACGCAGGCGGTCGACATCGGCGCCGCGGCGTCCATCCGCCGGCTCATCACCGAGCTGGCCGAGCGGGGCCACGCGATCGTCGTGGCCTCCTCGGACCCGGAGGAGCTCGAGGAGCTCTGCCACCGCGTCCTCGTCACCCGACGGGGACGGATCGCCTGCGAGCTGCGCGGCGACGACATCAGCGAGGACCGCCTCGTGTTCGAGTGCCAGTTCGAAGGAGCCCAGTGATGCCCCAGCAGACCAACGCCGCCGCCACCGCCCCGGTGTCGGCCGGCAGCCCCCGCCGCGCACCGGACCTCGGCGGCCTCCTGGCCCGGGTCGGCCCGTCCCTCTCGCCGCGGAGGATCAGCGGCGTCTACCTGCTGATCCTCCTGATCGTCTTCTACTCGCTCGCGACGTCGACGTTCTTCAGCACGACCACGCTGCGGACCATCGCGACCGAGCAGGCGATCACCGCCATCGTTGCGATGGGCCTGACGATCGCGCTGGCCGCCGGCGTCTTCGACCTGTCGATCGCGGGCACGATGGGGCTCGCGAACATCGTCGCGGCGAAGCTCATGGCCGACGGCGGGATGTCCCCGGCACTCGCGATCCTCCTCACGCTCCTCGTCGGCGCGGGCATCGGGGTGATCAACGGCCTGCTCGTGACGAAGGCCCGGATCGATCCGTTCATCGCGACGCTGGGTACCAACTCGATCCTGCTCGCGGCGATCTTCGTCGTCTCGAACAACCAGAACATCCTCGGCATCCCCGCCGGGTTCCAGAAGATCGCGGGCAACCAGGTCGCGGGCATCCCGCTGCCGGTCTTCTACGTCCTCGGCCTGTCGCTGCTGCTCTGGTACGTCATGGCCTGCACGCCGCTGGGGCGCCGCCTCTACGCGACGGGCGGGGGTCGCGAGGTCGCGCGCCTGGCCGGCGTCCCGACGACGCGGTACGTCATCGGCGCCTTCGTCTGCTCCGCCACGATCGCGTCGCTCGCCGGCGTCCTGGTCGTCGCCACCATCGGCACGGGCTCGACCGAGGTCGGCGCGTCCTACCTGCTGCCCGCCTTCGCCGCCGGGTTCCTCGGGGCGACCCAGTTCAAGCCCGGCCGGTTCAACATCTGGGGCACCGTCCTGGCGGTCTACCTCCTGGCCACCGGTGTGAAGGGCCTCGTCCTCATGGGCGCGGACGTCTGGGTGCCGGACCTCTTCAACGGCGCCGCGCTGATCCTGGCCGTCGGGCTCTCCGGCATCCAGCGGCGCGCGAAGGTCACGGAGGTCGCCCCGGAGGCGAACGAGCCGGCGACGCTCGACGACACCGTCGGCCCGTCGACCGCGGGGGCGACCCGATGAGCGACGACGACCTGCTCCTCCGCGTCGCCGCGCTCGAGGACCGCGAGGCGGTCCGCGCCCTGCTGCTCCGCTACGCCCGGGCGCTGGACTCCCACGACTGGCCGCTCCTGCGGACCGTCTTCCTCCCCGACGCGGTCGCGGACTACGGCGCGCTCGAGGGCCGCAACGACGGCGTCGAGGAGATCATCGCGGCCTGCCACCGCGCGCTCGTGGGCCTCGACAGCAGCCAGCACCTCGTCGGCAACGTCGAGGTGGAGGTCGACGGCGACGCCGCCACGGCGTCGTGCTACCTGCACGCCCAGCACTACCTCGTCAGCCCGAGCGGGGTGAACACGTTCGTCGTCGGCGGCACCTACCGCGACCGGATCGTGCGCACGCCGGACGGGTGGCGCATCGCGCACCGGGCGCTGGCGACGACCTGGACCGACGGCAACGCGGCGATCTTCGCGCAGGGCCTGGAGCGCCTGCGCGAGCGGGGGGAGGAGTTCCCCCCGTGATCAAGGTCTACGCGCTCCTGCCCAAGCGGCCGGACATCACCGCCGAGGCGTTCCACGAGCACTGGGCCACGACGCACCGCGAGCACGCGCTGCGGATCACCCGCCTGCGCCGCTACGTCCAGGCCCACCGGCTCGAGCAGGACGTCCCGGGACTCCGGACCGCCCCGTACGAGGGCATCCCCGAGGTCTGGTACGACAGCCTCGAGTCCGCCGTCGGGCAGGACGACGACCCCGACTACACCGAGCACGCGCAGAAGGACGAGCCGTCGTTCGTCGACATGGCCGGCATCGCCTGGGTCATGACGGACGAGGCGCTCCTGCGCGACGACCTGCTGCTGGAGCAGGACACGCCGGTCCACAAGCTGCTGCTCCTCGCGGTCCGGCCCGCGGGGCAGGACCCCGCCGCGTTCGCCGCCGCCTGGCGCGCCGCGGCCGAGGACGTCGTCGCCACGACCGGCGTCCGGCGGGCCGCCGTCGCCACCGTGCTCCCCGACGCCTACGCGTCGGGCGATCCCGCCTACGACGGGGTCCTCGAGCTCTGGTGGCCCGACGAGGCCGCCCACGCCGACGCCTGGGCCGCCCACGGCGAGGACGTCGTGGCGCGCCTGACCGCCGTCGCCGACGCCGAGCGCCTCCGCGCCGCCGCGGTGCACGAGCTCCGCGTCATCTGGCCGGGACCCGCGCGCGACGCCGTCGCCGCGCCGGCCGCACCGAACTTCACCACGCACGACGAACGACTCGAAGGGAACTAGCCACCATGGGCAAGCTCGAAGGCAAGGTCGCATTCATCACCGGGGCCGCCCGGGGCCAGGGCGCCTCGCACGCCCGGTTCCTGGCGCGCGAGGGCGCGAAGATCATCGCGGTCGACATCCTCGACTCGATCCCGGACTTCTACGCCACCGCGACCCAGGAGGAGCTCGACGGGCTCGTCCAGGAGATCAAGGACCTGGGCTCCGACGCGATCGGCCTGAAGGTCGACGTCCGCGAGTTCGCGCAGGTCAAGGACGCGGTCGACAAGGGCCTCGAGCACTTCGGTCGCATCGACGTCCTCTGCAACAACGCCGGGATGATCCGCGTCGACGCGATCGACGAGATGAGCGACCACTCGCTCGACGTCGTGATCGACATCTGCCTGAAGGGCGTCTTCAACGGCGTCCGCGCCGTCGCGCAGCACATGAAGCAGCGCGGCAGCGGCTCCATCATCAACACCTCGTCGGCCGGCGGCATCAAGGCGCTCCCGTACGTGTCGCACTACGCGGCCGCCAAGGGCGGCGTCGTCCTGGCCACGAAGAGCTGGGCCAACGAGCTCGCCGAGTGGAACATCAACGTCAACGCGGTCGCGCCGGGCACGATCCTCTCGGGCATGATCACCGGCCTCGCCGGCCAGGCCGGCCAGGATCCCGACGAGGCGTTCGAGGACTACAACGCCAACACCCTCTTCGCCGGCAACAAGCCGGGCGACAAGGGCCGCGTCGAGGTGGAGGACATCTCGAAGGTCGTCCTGTTCCTCGCGACGGACGACGCCCGGACCATCACCGGTCAGACGATCGCGATCGACGCGGGCTGGACCGCCTCCTGACGGACGGTCGCCGACCGGCGGGACGACCCGCCGGCCGGCCCGGGGACGGGAGCGGGCGGGGGCGACGGACGTCCGCCGCCTCCCCCGTCGCCACCGCCGCCGGCAGCCTCCTCGCCGCACGGCCGTCGAGGCCCCCCGGAGCGCCGCCGGCGACCCGCCGCCGGCGACGCTTGACAGCGACTCCACGGCTGTCTAAATTAATGATCATAGTTATCCCGTTCCACGCCTGACGAACCGTCCCTCCGGTCCCGTCGCCTCTACCCCGGACACCCACGCATGCTCTCCACCCCCAGGCAGCCCGGCCACCCCACGGGCACCGACGCCGAGGACACCGACGACCGCCGCGCGATCGTGCGGATGGCCGCCGAGTTCGCGGCGTCCGAGATCGCCCCGCAGGTCGCCGCGTACGATCGCGCGGAGCAGATCCCGCGCGAGCTGCTCGACAAGATGGGCGCCCTCGGCTTCTTCGGCGGCGTCATCAGCGAGGAGGACGGCGGGCTCGGTCTGGACTACGTGACGTTCGCCGAGCTCATCGAGGAGGTCTCGAAGACCTGCCAGATCCTCGGCACGTTCGTGTCCATGCCCTCCGGCCTGGTCGGCGCGAGCATCGAGGCGTTCGGCACCGCGGAGCAGAAGGAGCGGTGGCTCAAGCCGCTGGCCCAGGGACGGATCTTCGGCGCCGCCGGCGTCACCGAGCCGGGCTCGGGCAGCGACGTCGCCGGCATGACGACGACCTACCGCAAGGAGGGCGACGACTTCGTCATCAACGGCGCGAAGGCCTGGATCTCCAACCTCGACGTGGCGGAGTTCTTCGTCACCTTCGCCTCCCGCGACCGCTCGGCCCGCCACGGCGGCGTGACCGCCTTCATCATCCCGCGCGACACGCCCGGCCTGATCCTGTCGCCGTACAAGGACAAGCTCGGCTTCCGCCCGATCTGCACCGGCGACGTCGTCTTCGACGAGCTCCGCCTGCCGGCCGACGCGCTGCTCGGCGAGGAGGGCGGGGGCTTCAAGGTCGCGATGACCGCCGTGGAGCGCGGTCGCCTCGGCGTCGCCGCCCGCGCGGTCGGCGTGACGCAGGCCTGCCTCGAGGACACCGTCGCCTACGCGAAGGAGCGCGCCGCCTTCGGCCGCCCGATCGCCGAGTTCCAGATCGTCCAGTCGAAGGTCACGGACATGGCGGTCGGCGCCACGACCTCGCGCCTGCTCGTCCGCGAGTGCGCCGAGGCGCTGCAGGAGGGCCGGCGCGCCCGTCAGCTCACGAGCATGGCGAAGATGTACGCGTCGGACGTGGCGCAGAAGAGCGCGACCGACGCGTTCCAGGTCTTCGGCGCCGCCGGCGTCTCGCCCGAGCACCGCGTCGGCCGGATGTACCGCGACGCGAAGGTCCTGCAGATCGTCGAGGGCAGCAACGACCTGCACCGGGCGCTGATCGGCGAGATCGAGCTCGGCCTCCGCGCCGACGGGGAGCGCCGGGCATGAAGGTCGCGGTCCTCGGCGCGGGGATCATGGGCAACGGCATCGCGCAGCTGGCCGTGATGGCCGGCGACGAGGCCGTGGCCTACGACGTCGCCCGGCCCCAGCTGGACCGGGCCGGGGCGGCCGTCGGGACGAGCCTCGCCCGCTTCGTGAGGTCCGGGAAGCGGACGCAGGAGCAGGCCGATGCCGACCGCGCGCGCCTGACCTTCACCACCGACCTCGCCGAGGCGGTCGCCGGGGCGGACGTCGTCATCGAGGCCGCGCCGGAGATCCTCGACCTCAAGCAGGACCTGTGGCGGCAGGTCGTGCAGCACGCCCCCGCGGAGGCGCTGCTCGGCACGAACACCTCGCAGCTGTCGATCACCTCGATCGCCGCGGCGCTGGGCGACGACGCCCACCGCCTCGTCGGCGTCCACTTCTTCAACCCGCCCGTGATGATGCGCCTCGTCGAGGTCATCGCCGGGCTGCAGACCGACCCGGCGCAGGTCGACCGGGCGAAGGCGTTCGGCGAGCACGTCGGCAAGCAGGTCGTCGTCTGCCGCAAGGACAGCCCCGGCTTCATCACGAGCCGTGCCTACGCGATCCTGCGCCTCGAGTGCGTGCGGATGCTCGAGGAGGGCGTCGCCACCGCGGAGGACATCGACACCGCGCTGAAGCTCGGGTTCAACTTCCCGATGGGGCCGCTCGAGCTCGGCGACATGAACGGGATCGACACGTACGTGCACGCGATCTCGGGGCTCGAGCAGGCGCACGGCGACCGCTTCCGGCCGACGGTCGGGCTGCGCAACATGGTCGCCGCCGGCCGCCTGGGCCGGAAGTCCGGCGCGGGGTTCTACGACTACGACGAGGAAGGCGCCAGGCGCGTCTGACCGGGTGCGCCGTCGCCGCCGCGCGTCGGCCACCGGGACCACGGCCGCGCCCACCCGCGCAGCCGACCACGAGGAGGAGCACATGAGCACCACCGAGAGCGCCCCGGCCACGGCCGGGGACACGGGCCGGCTGACCGGCATCATCGACAGCGACGTCCACCCGAACTTCCAGAACGGGCTCCAGGACCTCCACGACTACATGCCGGCCGCCTGGCGCAAGAAGCTCGGCATCGGCGGCGGGGCGAGCTGGTCGAGCCGCTTCGCGGCCTCGTCCTACGTGCTGCCGCTGGACTACCTCTACATCAACTCCGCCGGGGCCTACCGCGACGACGCGATCCGCGACGGCCAGGCGCCGGCGACCGACGCGCGCTTCACCGCCGAGCAGCTCTTCGACGGCCACGGCATCGACATCGGCGTGCTGATCGCCGGGCACCTCTTCGGGATCGGGGCGTTCCCGGACCCCGACGTCGCCGCGACCGTCGCCTCGGCCTACAACGAGTGGATGTGCGAGCGGTGGCTGCAGGTCGACCCGCGCTACCGCGGCGCCATGGTCGTCGCCCCGCAGGACCCGGCGCTGGCGGTCAAGGAGATCGAGCGGATGCAGGGCCGGCCCGGGATCGTCTCGATCTTCCTGCCGCTCCACGACATCCTCCACGGCGAGCGGCACTACTACCCGATCTACGAGGCCGCGCAGAAGCACGGCCTGCCGATCACGGTGCACCCCAGCGGCACCGAGAACGTGTTCGCCCGCGCGCCGCGGATGGCGGGGACGCCGACGTACTACATCGAGTGGCACACGGCCCTCAGCCAGATCCACCAGTCCAACGTCCTCAGCCTCGTCTGCCACGGCGTCTTCGAGCGCTTCCCGGAGCTCATGTACGTGATCGCCGAGGGCGGCTTCGCCTGGGCGGCCGAGATCATGTGGAAGCTCGACCGGGACCAGAAGGGCCTCGGCGACGAGGTCCCGTGGCTCAAGCTCGCACCGAGCGACTACATCCGGCGCAACGTGCGGTTCACGACGCAGCCGATGGTCGAGCCGGCGAAGAAGGAGCACCTGCCCGTGCTCCTCGACATGGTCTGCGCCGAGGAGACCCTGATCTTCTCGAGCGACTACCCGCACTGGGACTTCGACGAGCCGCGTCGCGCCCTGGCCGGCGTCCCGAAGGACCTGCTGCGGAAGATCTGCGTCGACAACCCGCGCGCCCTGTACGGCGGGCGACTCTAGGGGGACGGGATGCGCACGAGCACGAGCACCACCGCGGCCGGCGCCGGGCCGGCCGGTGCCGCCGGGGGGACCGGCGGCCGGGCACGGCGGGCCCCCACCCGCGTCGTCGTCGACCGCCTCGAGGCGGTCCCGCCCGGCACGACCAGGATCGTCGAGGTCGGCGGCCGGTCGATCGGCGTCATCAACGACGGCGGGCGGCTGCACGCCCTGCGCAACGTGTGCCCGCACCACGGGGCGCCGCTGTGCGACGGCCGCGTCCAGGGGTTCATGCGGCCCTCCGCGCCGCACGTCTACGAGTACACGGGCGAGGACGCGGAGGACCGCGTGCTGCTCTGCCCGTGGCACGGCTACAAGTTCCGGCTCTCGGACGGGCGGTCGCTCGCCGACCCGGAGACCTCGCGGGTGCGGACCTACCGCGTCGAGGTCGAGGACGGGGACGTCGTCCTCTACGTCTGAGGAACCCGGCGGGGCTCTGGGGCCCCGTCCGACTGCGGCTCCGGGCGACGTCGCCGACCGGGGCCCTCAGCCCGAGCGGCCGTCGTCGCGGTCGCACGCCGATTGCGTGTCGCCGGGCTCGCCGGTGCCGCCCACCGCGACGTGGGCGTCCCCGAGGGGCAGGCCGAGGGTCCCGGCGACGGACCGCACCGGCGCCAGCGCGTGCGTGCGCCGCCCCGCGGCGTCGTCGGCGGGGACGTCGACCCGGTAGACCGCCCGGCCGTCGCGCGGGGCGACCCGGACGGTCGAGACCGCCGGGTGCTCCAGCAGCGCGTCGGCCACGGCGCCCGCCGCGGCCGCGCCGGCAGGGCCGAGGTCGACGGCGACGGTGGCGACGACGATCCCCGTCCCGCCCGGCACGCTCAGAGCTTCGACGACTCGCCGCCGTCGGCGACGAGCACCGAGCCGGTCACGAAGTCCGACGCGCCCGACGCGAGCAGGCAGACGAGCGGTCCGATCTCGGCGGGGTCGCCCATGCGCCCGGCGGGGATCTTGCGCAGGCGGCGCGTCAGGATCTCGTCGGACTCCAGCACGGCGGACTGCGCGTCGGTCGCGTAGGCACCGGGGGCGATCGCGTTGACCTGGATCCCCTTGCCGGCCCACTCGCCGGCGAGCGCCTTCGTGAACTGCAGCACCGCGCCCTTCGACGACGAGTACGCGACGAGCGTCGGCTTGCCGAGGATGCCCGACGTCGAGGCGATGTTGATGACCTTGCCCGAGCCCTGGGCGAGGAAGTGCCTCCCGGCGGCGCGGGCGAGCGTGACCGGGGCGAAGACGTTGACCTCGAAGACCTCCTGCCACACGTCGTCGTCCAGGTCGACGAAGCGCCCGGCCGGGGCGATGCCCGCGTTGTTGACGACGACGTCCAGGCGGCCGAAGCGCTCCACGGCGAGGTCGGCCAGCGCAGCGACCTGCGCGCGGTCGCGCATGTCGCACGTCGCGGCCACCACGGCGCCGTCGGGCGCCTCGGCGGCGACCTCGTCGAGCGCGGCGGTCGTCCGCGCGACCGCCAGGACCTTGGCGCCCTCGGCCGCCAGGGCGAGCACCGCCGCCCGGCCGAGCCCGCGGCTGGCGCCGGTCACGATCGCGACGCGGCCCTCCAGGCCGAGGTTCACCGCACCGCCTCCGTGCCCGTCTCGCGCAGGACGTCCTGGACGACCTCGCGGGCGATGCCCAGCCGCAGGACCTGCGACCCGCCCTCGTAGATCCGCATCGGCCGCGCCTGACGGGTCAGCCGCTCGATCTTCGAGTCGCGCAGGAGGCCCCAGCGGCCCATGACCTGGACGGCGCGGTCGACGACCTTGCCGGCGGTCTCGCTCGCCAGGAGCTTGGCGGCGGAGGAGTGGTGCAGCGCGGCGGCCGGGTCCTCGCGGGCCAGGGACGCGGCGCGGTAGGTCAGGAGGCGCGCGGCCTCGAGCTCGGCCCACGAGTCGGCGAGCATCTCGGCGATCGCGCCCTGGCGGGCCAGCGGCCGGCCGAACTGCTCGCGCGTGCCGGCGTGCCGGGCGGCCTCGCGCAGCGCGGCCTCGCCGAGCCCGAGCGACGCGCCCGCGACGGAGACGCGGAACATCGCCAGCGTCGCGAGGACGTAGGAGAACCCGTCGCCGCGGACGCCGATCACGGCGCTCGCCGGGACCGGCACGTCCTCGAACGTCAGGTCGCCGAGGATGTGCGGCGCCGCGATCTCGGGGGTCGGCGTGACCGAGAGCCCCGGGCTGTCGGCGGGCACGAGGACCATCGTGTGCCCGCCGCCGTCGCGGGCCAGCACGCTGTAGAAGCCGGCGGCACCCCCGTTGGAGATGAACGCCTTCTCCCCGCGCAGCACGAAGTCCTCGCCCTGGGGGACGAGCTCCGTGGTGATGTTCTTGAGGTCGGAGCCCGCGACCGGCTCGGTCAGGCCGAGGGCCGCGAGGACCTCGCCGGTGGCCACGCGCGGCAGCCAGTCCTCCCGCTGCTCGACGCTGCCGGCCTGCGTGATCGCGTACGAGCCGATGCCCTGCAGCGCGAAGAGCGAGTCCAGGTGCGACGAGGTGCCCATCAGGACCTCGCGGACCACCGCGATCGCGAGCGGGTCGAGGCGCTCGAAGCGCCCGCCGTGGGACTCCGGCACGAGCAGCTCGCAGAGGCGACTGGCGCGCAGCGCGGCGGCGACCCCGTCGTGCAGGGTGCTCATGCCGTCGGCCTCGACGGCCATCGGCTCGACGGCCCGGGCGACGGCGCGGGCCTCCTCCTGGAGCTCGACGTAGAGGGGGGAGAGTGCGAAGTCCATGGGAGCTCCTAGAGCCGTTCGATGAGGGTCGCGGTGCCGAGCCCCCCGCCGCAGCACATGGTGACGAGGCCGTAGCGGCCGTCGACGTCCTCGAGCTCGTGCAGCAGGGTGGTCAGCAGGCGTGCGCCGGTGGCGCCGAGGGGGTGGCCGAGCGCGATCGCCCCGCCGCGCGGGTTGACGACCGCGGGGTCGGCGGGGTGCTCGCGCAGCCAGGCGCCGACGACGGAGGCGAAGGCCTCGTTGATCTCGATCGCGTCGAGGTCGCCGACCTCCAGCCCGTTGCGCGCGAGGATCTTCGCGGTGGCGGGGATGGGGCCGGTGAGCATGGTGACCGGGTCGACGCCGAGGACGACCTGGTCGACGATCCGGGCGCGCGGGGCGACGCCGAGCGCGTCGGCACGCTCACGGGCCATGAGCAGCAGGGCGGCGGCCCCGTCGGAGATCTGCGACGAGTTGCCGGCGGTCACGCGGCCGTCCTCGCGGAAGACGGTGCGCAGGGCGCCGAGGCCGTCGGTCGTGGTCGACGGGCGGATGCCCTGGTCGCGATCCACCGTGCCCTCGGGGGTCTCGACGGGGACGATCTCGCGGGCGAAGTGCCCGCCCTCGGTCGCGGCCTGCGCCCGTTGATGCGAGCGCAGCGCGATGGCGTCCATCTCGGCGCGGTCGATGCCCCACCGGTCGGCGATGAGCTCGGCGCCCTCGCCCTGCGGCACCAGGTCGTAGCGCTCGGTGAGCTCGGGCGGGAACCCGCGGCCCCACTGCTGCTGGGCGCTCTCGTTCACGCCGAAGCCGACGCGTCCCATGTGCTCGACGCCCCCGGCGACGACGACGTCGTCCATGCCGGTCGCGATCTGCAGCGCGCCGAAGTGCACGGCCTGCTGGCCGGACCCGCAGCGGATGTCGACGGTCGTCGCACCCGTCGACTCCGGCAGGCCCTTGGCGAGCCAGGCGTTGCGCGTGATGCCCGTCGACTGCTCGCCGGTCTGGTAGACACAGCCGGCGATCGCGTTGTCCACGAGCTCCGGGTCGACCCCGGTGCGCTCGAGCAGCCCGACGTACGCGCGGCCGAGCAGGTCGGCGGGGTGGATCTCGCGCAGCGCGCCCTTCTCGCGGTGGCCGCGGCCGACCGGCGTGCGGACGGCGCCGACGATCACGGTCTCCCGACCCTGCAGGCTCATGCGGTCTCCGTGGTGGTCTGCAGCCCGATCAGGCGGGCGAGGTTGTCGCCGAGGATGGCGTCGGTGTCCTCGTCGGAGAACCCGAGCGCCCGGATCGACGCGATCTCCGTGGCGGGGTCGGCCATCGGCCAGTCCGTGGCGAAGACGACCCGCTCGGGGCCGTGGGACGCGATCGCGGCCCGGACCCGCGCGGGGTCGAGGCTCGCGATGCCCGGCGGCCACGAGGTGTCGAGGTGGACGTCGAGCCCGTTGACGAACTCGAGCGCCTCCTCGAACGCGTGGTAGCCGCCGAGGTGCGCGGCGATGACGTCGAGTCGTGGGAAGGCGCGGGCGATGTCGCGGATCATCGCCGGGGTCGCCAGCGCGCCGCGCGGGTCGCCGGGATGCTCCGGGCCGACGTGGAAGACCGCGGCGAACTCGCCCTCGAGCGCGGCGAGGACGTCGTAGAGCCGCCGGTCGTCCAGCGCGAAGCCCTGGAAGAGCGGATGCACCTTGACGCCGCGGAGCCCGTTCTCGCGGAGGCTCGCGACGTTGTCCTCGGGGCTGCGGGCCGGGTGCACGCTGCCGAAGCCGATGAACCGCTCCGGGTCCAGCGAGCCCACGAAGCGGTTGGCGGTCTCGAGGCGCTCGGGCGTGTCGGCGACCGCGAGGCAGACGGACCGGTCGACGCCGGCGGCGCGCATCGTCTCCGTCGCCGAGGCGACCGTCCCGTCGCCGAAGCGCCGCAGGCCGTCGCCGGGCGAGCCGAGCGCCCGCCTCGCGATCTTGTCGGGCCAGACGTGGACGTGCCCGTCGATGATCACGGCAGCCTCATGGGGGTCCGGAGCGGGAGCATCTTTCGAGTATAAGGATTATATCTCGGTGGGGGAGATTGTTTCGCGGCGCGCGCCGGGCCTGCGGCTATCCTCGCCGGATGCCCGCGGCTCCCAACACCACCGGCTCGGCCCGCGGGCGGGGAACCCTGCGCCCGCGCAAGACCGCGGCGCTGCTCGCCCAGCGCATCGTCGGCGAGATCACGGACCGCGGCCTCGAGCCCGGGACGCCGCTCCCGTCCGAGAAGGAGATGCTCGAGGAGTACGCGGTCGCCCGCGGCACGCTCCGCGAGTCCCTGCGCTTCCTCGAGATGCAGGGCGTCCTGACGATCCGCACGGGCCCCGGGGGCGGGCCGGTCGTCAACCGCCCCGGGTCCCGCCACCTGGCCAGCACCATCGCGATGATGCTGCAGCTCGAGCAGGTCGCGTTCCGGTCGATCGTCGAGGCGCGCGTCGTGCTGGAGCCCGAGCTCGCCCGGCGGGCGGCGACGAACGCCACGCCCGAGCAGCTCGAGCGGCTCCGCGCGTCGTGCGACCGGATGCGCGAGCGGATCGACGACCCCGACGTGTTCATCGAGGAGAACGACACGTTCCACGGGCTCGTCGCCGAGGCCGCCGGCAACCCCGTGTTCTCCATGGTCATCACGTCGCTGACGTGGATCTGCGACGGCACCCCGCTGGGCGTGGAGTACTCCGAGGCCGCCCGCGTCGCGGTCTCGAAGGAGCACGCCCGGATCCTCCGGGCGGTCGAGGCGGGCGATCCCGAGCGCGCCGGTGCCGCCATGGCCGTCCACATCGGCGACTTCGCCGCGTACCTCGAGGCGAAGTACCCCCGGGTCCTCGACGCGACGCTGCGCTGGGACCAGGTCGACCTGTAGGTCGCGCCGGGGCGACCGGCTCAGCGGTGCGACCAGGAGGGGTCCCGCTTCTCGACGAACGCGGTCAGCCCCTCGCGGGCGTCGGAGGACGCGAAGGTCATCGCGAACGCGCGACGCTCGCCGTCGATCCCCGCCTGCAGCGGGGTCTCGAACGCGGCGAGCACCGCCTCCTTGCCCAGGCGCTCGGCGACGGCGGGCCTGCCGGCGATCCGGCGGGCGACCTTGGCGGCGAGCGCGCGCCAGGCGTCGGGCGCCGCGACCCGGGAGACGAGGCCGGCGCGCTCCGCCTCCGCGGCGTCGAGCAGGCGCCCGGTGAGGACCATGTCCATCGCCTTCGCCTTGCCGATCGCACGCGGCAGCATCTGCGTGCCGCCGGCGCCGGGGATCAGGCCGAGCTGCGTCTCCGGCAGCCCGAACCGCGCGGTCTCGGACGCCACGACGACGTCGGACAGCATCGCCAGCTCGCACCCGCCACCCAGGCACAGCCCGGACACCGCGGCGACCGTCGGCGTGCGCGTGCGGCGCAGCGCGGCCCACAGCTGCGCGCGGTCGCCGTCGTAGATCCCGAGCGCGTCGCGCTCGAGCAGCGCACGGATGTCGGCGCCCGAGGCGAAGACGTCGTCCGAGCCCTCGAGCACCACGGCGCGGACGTCGTCGCTCGCGTCGGCCGCCCGGAGGTGGTCGACGAGCGCCGTCAGGACCTCGTCGGTCAGGGCGTTGCGCGTCGTGGGGTCGTCGAGGGTCAGCGTCAGGACCCCGTCGGCGGTCACCGCCTCGACGGGGGAGGCGGTCGGCGGCGGATTCGCGGTCATGCTGATAACCGTAGTACTGAATAGCCGCGAGCGGGAATTCCGTGCCGCCCGCCGGCGCCCGGGAGTCCTTCGAGCGCCGGGGCCGTCCCGCGGGCCGGCGCCGACTCGCGGGCCGGCTCCGTTCCGCGGGCCCGCGCCGACCCGTGCGGGCCGTCGCCCGCCCGCGGACGCGGTCGCCGGCCCTCAGGCCACGACGCGGATGAGCTTCTTGTTCACGAACTCGTCCGCGCCGAAGCGGCCGAGCTCGCGTCCGAAGCCGGAGTTCTTCACGCCGCCGAAGGGCAGCTCGGCGCTCTCGGCGCCGACGGCGTTGACGAAGACCATGCCGGCCTCGATGCGGTCGGCGACGCGGAGCGCCTGGTCGGGGTCCGTCGTGAAGACGTACGAGCCGAGGCCGTAGTCCGTGTCGTTGGCCAGGGCGATCGCCTCGTCCTCCGAGCCCACCTTGTAGACGGAGGCCACGGGGCCGAAGAGCTCCTCGCGGTACGCGTCGTTCTCCGGCGTGATGTCCGTGAGGACGGTCGGGCCATAGAAGTTGCCGTCGCGCTCGCCGCCGGTGCGCAGGGTCGCGCCCTGGTCCGTGGCGCGCTTGACCTGCTCCTCGAGCCGGTCGGTCGCGGCGGTCGACGAGAGGGGGCCGAGGGTCGTGTCGGCGGAGGACGCCGGGCCCGGCTGGATCTGCGAGATCGCGGCGGTGAGCTTCTCGACGAACGGCTCGTAGAGCTCGTCGATGACGATGAAGCGCTTCGCGGCGTTGCAGGCCTGGCCGCCGTTCTCCATGCGTCCGTCCACGGCGGCCTCGACGACGGCGTCGAGGTCGTCGGCGGCGAGGAGGATGAACGGGTCCGAGCCGCCGAGCTCGAGCACGACCTTCTTCAGGTTGCGCCCGGCGATCTCGGCCACCGCGGCGCCCGCGCGCTCCGAGCCGGTGAGCGAGACGCCCTGCACGCGGCGGTCGCCGATCGTGCGCTCGATCTGCTCGTTCGTCGCGTAGACGTTGATGTAGGCGTCGGCCGGCAGCCCGGCGTCCTGGAAGAGCTGCTCGATCGCCGCCGCGGACTCCGGGCACTGCGGCGCGTGCTTCAGCAGGATCGTGTTGCCCAGCAGCAGGTTCGGGCCGGCGAAGCGGGCCACCTGGTAGTAGGGGTAGTTCCACGGCATGATCCCGAGCAGCACGCCGAGGGAGGAGCGGCGGATGAACGCCGAGCCCTCGCCGTCGAGCAGCTCGATCGGCTCGTCGGCCAGGAACTGCGCGGCGCGGTCGGCGTAGTAGCCGTAGATCTCGGCGCTGAAGTCGACCTCGCCGAGGGCCTGCTCGACGGGCTTGCCCATCTCGCGGCCGATGATCGCGGCGAGCTCGTCCCGGCGCTCCGTGTGCAGCTCGCCCACGCGGCGGATCACCGCGGCGCGGTCCTCCACCGACGTGCCCCGGCCCCAGCCGGGGTGGGCGGCGTGCGCCCGGCCGACCGCGGCGTCGAGGTCCGCGTCGCTGATCGTCGGATAGGTCCTGATCGTCTCGCCCGTCGCCGGGTCGACCACCGCGTACTCCGCCATACCGCTCCCCCTGAGTGAACTGATGTCGCCATCAAAGCAGCCCCGACGGGCGGGGTGCGACGGATGGCGCCGCACCTGCCGCCCTGCCGCGCCGGTGCCCCCTCAGCGCCCCCGCGGTGCCGGCACGCGCACGGTCGTCGTGACCGGTCCGCGCTTCGAGCCCGTCGTGGTCGCCGTGATCCGGACGGTGCCGCCGCGCGTCTGCAGGCGCTTGCGGGCCTTCGCGGTGAGGGTCGGGCGCACGACCTTCGAGCGGCCGCGGGTGATCGTCACGCGCCGGGCGGTGGCGGCCTTCGCGCCGGCGACCGTGGTGCGGACCACGACGGGGCAGACCGCGTCCGAGACGGCGGGGCAGGTCAGCTCGACGCGCACGGACCGGCGGTCGCGGGCGGGGACCGCGTCGAAGATCCGGGCGCGCAGGACGGACGGGGCGGCCGCCGGCCTCGCGGCGGGCGTGGCGACGGCGGGGAGGGCGATCAGGTCCGCGACCTGGGACGGGATCTGCACGCCGCGCTCGCTCAGCACGCCGGCGGTGACGTCCAGGAGCGTCTCGAGGACGAAGCCGACGGGCGCGGGGACGCCGTCGCGCACGCTGTCGGCGGCGTTCTGCAGGAGCGCGACGAGCTGCGGGGAGGTGAGGGACGTGACGGCCGCGAGGGCGCGGTTCAGCGCGGCGCCGCTCAGGACCTCGCCGATCTGGACGCCGGTGAGCTGCGTCAGGAGCTGCCCGAGCTGGCTGTCGGTCAGCCCCGCGACGACCTTCGTCAGGTCGGCGCTCGCGAGCCCGACGACGAGCGGGTTGATCGCCTCGGTGAGCTGCGCGACGAGCGCGAGGATCGCCGTGACGGGCGTGACCGGGTCGGCGGGCTGGACGTCGCGGGTGGTGGCGGGGGCGGCCTGGGCGGTGGCGACCATCGCGGCGCTGCCGGAGACGGCGACGGCGCCGGCGGTGAGGACGGACACGGCCAGCGTGCGGCGGCCGTGGGAGGACCTGCGGGGGTGGTGCATCGCGCTCCTGGGGGACGGGCGGGGGGGACGGACGCGGCCGCGGACGCGACCGGCGATCCCCCTGAACGGTAGGGCCTGCGGAGGAGCGGCGGAGCCGCGGGTGGACGGACGTCGAGCGGTCCGCCTCGCGGGACCCCGACCGCGGCGCGCCGCCGGGGTGGCCCGGAACGGCCCCGGCCGTCCGAGGCCGACGCGGCGTCCCGCTCAGTCGGCCGGGGCCACGGCGACCATGACCTCGGTCGCCTCGGAGCGGCCGCGGAGCTGCTCGGACGCGTGTGAGGTCCACTGCCGCGCCTCCTCCGGGTCGGCGCGGGCGACGAGGCGGCCCGACGCGGCCAGGAGGCCCGGCACCTTCTTCGCGACCTCGGTCAGGCGCGCGGCCTCGTTCACCGGGTCGCCGATCACCGTGTACTCGTAGCGGTGCTCCGCGCCGATGTTCCCGGCGACCGCCTCGCCGCCGGACACGCCGATGCCCGCGCGGGTCTCCGGGACCTCGTCGGCCAGGCGCCGGGCGAGCTCGCGACCGGCGCGCAGCGCGTCCGTCGGCGCGTCGGGCCGGTCGACGGGCGCCCCGAAGACGACGAGGGCGGCGTCGCCCTCGAACTTGTTGACCCACCCGCCGTGGGCCTCGACGACGTCGATGACGACGGCGAAGAAGCGGTTGAGCAGCTCGACGACCTCCGTCGGCGGGCGGCTCGAGGCGAGCTCCGTCGAGCCGATGAGGTCGACGAACAGCGCGCAGACGTCGCGGACCTCGCCGCCGAGCTGCAGCTCGCCCTGCTCCAGGGCGGACCGGGCGACCTCCTCGCCCACGTGCCGGCCGAACAGGTCGCGGACGTGCTCGCGGTCGCGCAGGCCTTCGACCATGCGGTTGAAGCCGTCCTGCAGCAGGCCGATGTCCGTGCCGTCGTAGACCTTGACGCGGGTGTCGAGCCGGCCGTGGCGGACCCGCTCGAACGACGTGCGCAGCGTGCGCAGCGGCACCGCGACCGCGCGGGCGGCGAGGAACTCCGCGACGAGGCCGACGAGGAGCGCGATCGAGCCGAGGACGACCATCGCGATCGCCAGCTGCTGCGCGTCGGAGCGCGGCGAGACGAGGTCGATCAGCCCGATCAGCACGATGCCCAGGACGGCGCTGCCCGTGGCGGACGCCCAGGTGAGCAGCTGCCGCAGGGTCACGCCGGGCAGCACCGTCCGGGTGAGCTGCCGCGCCGCCAGGGCGTAGGCGGCGGTCCGGCGCATGACGCGCTCGCTGATCAGGTACGCGACCGCGGTCATCGTGATCCCGGTGAACAGCACGGTCACGCCGACCGCCACCGCCAGGCGCCCGGAGTACCGCGCGTTGAAGAGCGTGAACACGACGAGCGCCGCGAGCCAGAAGAGCGCGACGAAGCCCGTGACCTGCAGCGGGGCGCGCAGGACGCCGCGCTGCTCCGCGGCGGTCGGGTCGCGTCCGGCCCGCAGCCACTCCCACCGCGACCGGGTCGTCCGGACCGACCAGAGGATCACGGACAGGACCATCACCAGCAGGAAGACGCCGAGCACGACGACGTTCGGGATCACCGGGTTGTCGCCGTCCGGCGCGCTCGCGCCCGGGATGACGAGCCAGCAGAGGATCACCACGACGGCCGCGGCGCCGAGGTTCGTCGCCACGAGGACGAGGGCCAGCAGCGCGTTGGACCCCGCGACCTGGGCGCTGCGGCGGCGCTGCTTCCCGCGTGATCGCTCGGGGTCCGGCGCCCCTGCCGCGCGACCCGCGTCTCGTGCAGGGTGGCGCGCCATGCGGCGACCCTACCCGGGGCAGGACGGCCGTGGCGGACGGCGCGCCGGCCGGCCACCCCGCCCGCCCGGCGCCCGGCCTGCCCGCCCGCCCGGCGCGTGGGCCCGGGCGGTCCCCGCGTCGACCCACGTGTCAGGCTGTGGCGCACGGGACGACCCCGGGAGCGCCGTCGGGCGCCCCGTGCGGGCCGTCGCGTCCGACGTCATGCCAGGACCCCACGACCACCCGCGCCGGGCCGCCTGAGGCCCCGCGTCGATGCCCGCGTTCCTCACCCGCCCCCGCCGCCTCCTGCCCCGGGGCCTGCTCGACCTGCTCGTGCAGTTCGCGATCGTCTTCGTGATCTACGAGACGTACCGCCTGACCCGTGGCCTGATCGACGACCCGCTGTCGGCCCGCGTCGCGTTCCGCAACGCGGAGTGGATCATCGACGCGGAGCGCGCGCTGCGGATCGACGTCGAGGACGAGGTCCAGCGGTTCGCCGAGAGCGTCGGTGGCCTGTCGAGCGTGTCGTCGTTCCTCTACATCAACGTCCAGACCACGGTGACGTTCGCCGTCATGGCGTACATCTACGTGCGCTTCACGTCGTCGTTCGGCTTCGTCCGCAACGCGTTCGTCGCGACCTGGGCGATCGCGCTCGTCGGCTTCGTGCTGCTGCCGACCGCGCCCCCGCGGCTGATCCCGGAGCTCGGCCTGCGCGACAGCGTCTCGATCTTCACGGGCGTGGACCCCAGCGACCGGCAGCTGCAGCGCTTCTACAACCCCTACGCGGCGATGCCGTCGCTGCACTGCGGCATCGCGACGCTCGTCGGCGGGTCGCTGGCGCTGCTGTCGCGGACCCGCGCGGCCCGGATCGCGTGGTCGCTCTACCCCGTCATGGTGATCTTCGTCGTGATGGCGACGGGCAACCACTACCTGCTCGACGCGGTCGCGGGCGTCCTCGTCGCCCTGGCGGGCGCCGGCGTCGCCTGGGGCTGCGGGCGTCTCCGTCCGGACGCGTGGGCGCTCCACCGCGGACCCGGTGCGACCGCGACCGCGACCGCGGGACCCGGTCCGGAGCGGCCCGCCGGACCGCCCGCGTAGGCGGCCGCGACGCCCGTCGCGGGCGTCGTCCGTCGCCTCCCGGGACCTCCCGCGGGACCCGTCCGCGCGCGGCCCGGGAGGCACCCGACGTTTCCGCAGGGCCCGGAGGTGGCACCATGCTGCGGGTGTGTCCAACCGGTGAACAAGGAACGGACGCCGCGAGCGGGTCCCGGGCGGTCGAGCCCCACGGGCCCTCCGGCGCCCCCGCCTCGACGGAGCTCCTGACGGGCAGGGCGGTGATCGCGGCCCCGCTGATCGGCGTCCTGACCCTGATCGCGGCCCTCCTCGCGACGAACCACGTCGGCGTCTCCTTCCGCGACACGAACCACGTCGCCGCGAAGTACGTCGTCCTCGTCGGCACCGCCCTGATCGTGCTCGTCGCCCTCGACGTCGCGATCCGCGCGGCCGCCGGCACCGGCAGCCGCCGGCCCACGCGCGAGGCGATGCGCGCCGTCCGCCGGGAGCGCTGGGGGCCGTTCCGGGGGCTCGCCGCCTTCGCGGGCCTCCTGGGCTTCTACCTCGCCTACCTGTCGTACGGGAACATCAAGAGCGTCGTGCCGCTCCTGCGGCCCGGGGTCAACTACGACCGGGAGCTGCAGGACCTCGACGAGCTGCTCTTCTTCGGCGCGGACCCCACCGACCTGGCCCACAGCCTGCTCGGGGCCGGCTTCCAGACGCACGTGATGTCGGTGTTCTACGTCGCGTTCATCGTCTTCCTGCCGCTCTCGCTGGCGCTGTCGCTCGTCTTCGCGAAGAACCTGCGGGGCGGGCTCTTCATCGCCACCGCGCTCTCGGCCAACTGGCTCATCGGCGCCGCGACCTACGTCGCCGTCCCGGCGCTCGGGCCGATCTACGCGTTCCCGGAGGTCTTCGCCCACCTGCCCGACACCGCGGTGACGACGCTGCAGGGCGGGCTGCTCGACGACCGGGTGGCGTTCCTCGCGAACCCGAAGGACCCCGCGACGGGCCAGGCGATCGCAGCGTTCGTGTCCCTGCACACGTCGATGACCGTGACGGCGGCGCTGGCGGCCCACCTGCTCGGGCTGGGGCGCCGGCTCCGGATCGCCCTGTGGGTCGTCGTCGTCGTCACCCTGATCGACACGATCTACCTCGGCTGGCACTACGTCGTGGACGACATCGGCGGCATCGCGGTCGCCGTCTCGGCGCTCGTGGTCGCCCGGGTGCTGACGGGCATCGACCTGCGGGGCGCCCGCCGTGCCGCGGGCGAGGCCACCGCCCACCGGTCCGCGGTGGCGCCGGGCCCCTCCGAAGCACCGGACCGGACGGAGGCGCCGGGCCCGCAGGACGCCGCGGAGGCGCCGGCGCACCCGGACCGCGCGGACGCCGAGCCGGTCGGCGTCGTCCCGCCGGGGCGCGGCTCGGGCTGATCCTTCCCGGCGTGCTCCGGGCGGCGGGCGGCCTCCGGGGTGCGGCGTCCGGCGTCGGGCGTGCGGCGACCCGGACACCGCGCGCGTCACGGCGCCGCGAGGCCACGGCCGTCCCCCGGACCCCCGGTGGCCGGCTCGTACGGGCCGCGCGGATCAGGACGCGACGTCGGCCCGGCGGTCGCCCGCGGCGGACCGCGGCGCGACCGCTGGCGGCTCCCGGTCGGCGACCGGCGGGCGCTCGGCCACCGGGACGGCTGCGGGCAGGTCGCCCGCCCAGGGCAGTCGCAGGCTCGACGGCAGGACCGCCCCGCGGCCGAGGCGGCGCTCGACGGCGACGAGCACCGCGAAGGCCATGGGTCCGAGCTCGCGCAGGGACTGGTGGCGGTTCTGGCGGGAGCCGAGGTCGACCTCGGCCAGCGCGTCGAGGCCGACGAGCTCGAGGGCGTCGATCAGCGTGGCGATCTCGACGCCGTAGCCGACGGGGAACGGCAGGCGGACCAGCAGGGAGCGCCGCGCGGCGAACTCGCCCGCGAGCGGCTGCCGGAAGCCCGCCAGCAGCGGGTGGTGGTGGTTCAGGAGCGGACGGGCGGTCAGCTCGGTGACGCGCCCGCCGTCGTGCGGCGAGAGCGTCCCGTCGTCCTCGCGGCGGTGCCGCGCGAAGCAGCCGCGGACCATCGCGACGGCGTCGTCCGTCAGGAGCGGGCCGAGGACCCCGGCGAGGTGCGCCGGTGTCGGGTCCTCCGTGTCGCCGTCGAGGAACGCGACGACGTCGCAGTCCGTGGCCTGCAGCGCCCGCCACATCGCGTCGCCCTTGCCGCGGCACGGGCCCGCGCCCGGCACGAGGTCGTCCTGCTGCAGCACGCGGGCGCCGTGGGCCGCGGCGACGGCGGCCGTGCCGTCCGCCGAGGCGGCGTCCACCACGAGCACCTCGTCGACGACCCCGGCGTCCCGGAGCGGACCGACGGTCCGGGAGAGGACGCCGCCGATCGTGCCGGCGACCTCCTTCGCGGGGACGACCACCGCGACGCGGAGGCCCCGGCGGGTCGCGGCCGCCGCCAGGCGCGGGACGTCGAACTCGTCGTGGACGTAGCGCCGCTCGGCCCGCCAGGACTCGAGGGCCAGGTCGACCGCCAGCCCGCGGGCCGCCCGGCCGGTCGTCCGGGGGCTCGTGTGCACGACGGCGGCGGCGGTGCGGTGGACGGCGAGCCCCGCGCCGCGGACGGCGTCGAGGAGCGCCTCGTCCTCGAGGGCCGGCGGCGTGGGCATGCCGCCGCACGCCTCGTAGGCGTCCGCCGTGATCGCGAGGTTCGCGGCGGAGAAGTGGTGGTGCGGGGCGCCGGGGCCGTCGACGTCGCGGACCGCCGCGAGGCGCACGACGGCCGCGGAGGCGCGCCGGCGTGCCGCCTCCGGACCCAGGCCGCGGGCGGGGTCGATCCGCACGTCGCCCGCGACGACGTCGTGGCCGTCGTCCGCGGCCCGCAGCAGCGCGGCGAGCCAGCCCGGCGTCGGGCGCGTGTCGGCGTCCGTGCTGACCACGAGGCCGCCGCGCGCGGGCGGCAGCGCCGCGTCGCGTCGCAGCCAGGTGCAGGCGGCGTCCATCCCGACCCGGCGCGCCCAGCCGACGCCCGAGCCGGGACCCGTCACGACGCGGACCGGGACGCCGCGCCGCGCCGCCCCGACGGCCCGGCCGCGGGCCACGGCCGCCGTCCGGTCGGTCGAGCCGTCGTCGACGAGCAGGACGCCGAAGCAGCGGCCGACCTCGTCGACCTGGTCGACGAGCGCGTCCAGGGTCGGGCCGATCAGGGCCTCCTCGTCCCGGGCGGGGACGACGACGACGGCGCGCAGCCGGCTCATCGCTCGAAGGCGTCGAGCAGGTAGCCCCGCTCGTGGTCGGCGGCGGGCAGGGGGACGGCGCGCAGGCCCGTGGACCGCAGGGCGTCGTGGGTCGCGGCGGCGCTCCGGGCGAGGTCGTCGGCGCGCCCGGTCCAGTGGACGGCGACGAGGCGGCCGCCGTCCGTCAGGAGCTCCGGCAGGAGGCGCAGGGCGCGGTCGAAGGCCGCGTCGGGCAGGTAGTAGAGGATCTCCGACGCGACGACCACGTCGTACCGGCCGTCCGCCGGGAGGTCGTCGGGCACGCTGCCCTCGAGGATCTTGACGTGCGCGCTGCCGGAGAGGCGCTCCCGGGCGATCGCCACGGCGGTGGGGGAGAAGTCGATCGTGGTCAGCCGGGCGCACCGGGGGGCGAGCTCGGCGGAGAGGACGCCGGTGGCCGCGCCGAGCTCGAGGACCGCGCCCAGCCCGTCCGGCCCGCAGGCCTCGACGGTGCGGGCCCGCTTCTCCTGCTCGTAGGCCGAGGAGCGGTAGTCCCACGGGTCGGCGTCCTCGCGGAACTTCGCGTCGAAGTGCCGGGCGTCCGCGGGCACCGGGCGGTCCGCGGCGCTCACCGGCCCTCCTCGCGGAGCGCGTGGCCGACCCGCACGGCGGCGGGCGTCAGCCGGTGCTGGAGGAGCAGCAGGTCGAGCTCGGCGCGCGCCCGGGCGACGTCATCGTCGACCGCCATCGGGTGCGAGCCCGTCAGCTCGGCGCACGCGCGCAGCGCCTCGCGGCAGCGCTCCGTGACCTCGAGCCGGGCCAGCAGGATCGTCCGCGGGGCGGACGCCGGGTCCTGCTCGAGCACGTGGACGGCGTGGTCGAGCCACAGGTCGACGGACGCCCGGGCGGCGTGGGCGCGGGCCAGGAGCGCGGCCTCGGCGTCGGAGACCGGGCGGGCCCGGACGGCGGCCGTGGTGCCGTCGACGACGTGGTCCAGCGCGCCCGCCCACGTGACGGCGGTGCGCAGCGCGTCGCCGCCGAACCACGGCTCGGTCAGGAGGGCGCTGCGGCCGTCGTCCGCCGACCGGAGCGTCGCCAGCACGGGGGCGCGGTCCAGGCGGACGCGGTGGCTCGCGCTCGAGCGCAGCACGTCGCCGCGCCACCAGCCGCGGTCGACGACGGCGCGGTCGGGGTCGGCGACGTCGAGGAGGACGCAGACGGACTCCGCGGGCCGGTCCTCGCGGCGGACGAGGACGAGCGCGCGCCGCACGAGCCCGGCGCCCGAGCAGAAGACCTTCGTGCCCGACACGGTGGCCCCGCCGGCGTCGATCGACGCCGGCTCGCCCTCGTCACCGCGCGGGTCGGCGCCCCACACGCCGTGCGGGACGGTCCCCGAGGCGGCGGCGGCCCGGTCCTCCCCGGCGACGTCCTCGGGCCGGTGGCGCAGCAGGCGCTCCAGGGCGTTGCGGTGCCCGTCGAGGACCCGTCCCAGGCCGAGGTCGCCGGCGGCGACGGCGCGCAGCGCACGGTGCTCGGCCGCGCGGGTGGCGAAGGCGTCGCCCGCCGCGAGGCCGGCGAGGACGACCGCGTCCCAGCCCGGGACGACGGCGGCACCGGGGGCGTCGTGGAGCGTGCTCATCGGGCGGCCACCACCGGGGCGGTCGGGTGGTGCGCGCCGGCCGGGTCCGGCAGGGCGGTCAGGGCGAGGTCGCGCCGCGCCGCCCACGCCGCGGCGAGGGGGACGAGCGCGACGGTCCCGGCGCAGTCCGCGCGGGTGGCCCCGGGTCCCAGGCCGTCGTGGGCGAGCACGATGCCGCCGTCCGGGGCGTCCCGCGCGATCCGGTCGAGCCCGTCGGCGGGCGGGTCGCCGCGCCAGTCGTGCGTGTCGGCGTCCCAGCCGACGAGGGAGAGGCCGAGCTCGTCGGCCACGGTCCACGTCGCCTCCGTGGTCCGTCCCCACGGCGTCCGCCACCAGGACGGGGAGGCGCCCGCGCCGGCCAGCGCGTCCAGCGCCCGTGTGCAGTCGTCTCGGAGCTCGGCGAGGGTCAGGCGGTCGTGGCGGACGTGCCGGTGCGCGTGCAGCTCGACGCGGTGGCCGGCGGCCAGGGCGTCCCGGACGATGCCGGGGTGCCGCGCCACCGACGGCCCGAGGACGAAGAACGTGGCGGTCGCGCCGGCCGCGGCCAGGGCGTCGAGGACGGCGGGCGTCGACCCGGGGGAGGGCCCGTCGTCGAAGGTCAGGTGCAGAGCCATGCGAGGCGCGCCCCCTACCCACGTCGTCGCCGGACACTCGCCGCCCGCGGCGCGCGGGGCGTCGCCGGCCGCTCGCCGTCGCGGGACCCACCGGCCGTCACGGGACCACCGGGCACCTCCGACCTGGCCCGGTTCGGCCCCGGGCGCGTCCGGTCGGGCGAACCGGTCGTTCTCCTCTTGTCACCTCTCCGTCTCCGGCAGGGCGGTCGCGGTGGCACGAGGCGGGCGCCTCACCCCCGAGAGCGCGCCCCGCCACGTCCTCGAGCCAGCAGATGACGCCTCCCCACTGGTGCTCGGGTCCTGCCTCGCGGGGAGGCCGGAAGGTCCAGCAGTGCTCGAGCGCCCCGACCACGTGAGCGACGCCGCGACGGACGGCACGGGCCGCCGTCCGTCCAGCCACGGCGGTGCGGTCCCGGAGACGGGGTACGGTGCCGACCACGAGCGTCCCGGCGGGGACGCGCCGACGTCGACCACGCGACGGGACCGTCGCGGTCGACCGTCGAAGGCGCAGCGCGTGCTCGAGACCCTCCTCCCCACCGACCCCGTCGAGCCCGTCGACGCCGCCCCGGCCGCCGGCCCCGTGCTCGGTGGTCCGCCGGTGGATCCGCTCGACCACGCCTACGGGCGCCGCCGCGCCCGGATCTTCCGTGGCGCCGTGCTGGTGATCGCGGTGGTGCTGGTGATCGCGGCCGCCCCGTCGGACGCCTTCACCCCGCTGGCGGAGGCGCTCGCCGCGGTCTCGGCCATCAGCGCCGCCGCCTGGGTCGTCGGTCGTCGCCGCTCCCCCGGCACGCCGTTCCTCGGGCCGACCGTCACGGTCGCCGACGTCGCGCTGGTCACCGCGATCGTCGCGGCGAGCGGCGGCGCGGACTCGCCCGTGCGCTGGCTCCTGGCGTGCACGCCGCTGCTCTGGGCGTTCACGCGGCCGAAGGACCTGCGGCTCGTGATCGTCAGCGGCGCCGCCGGGTACGTCGCGGCCTCGATGCCCGAGCTGCTCACGCCGACCGCGGACCTGCGGCGGACGATGGCCGGGTTCTTCGTGGCGTACACGGGCGCGGCCGCGGCGGCGGTCCTCATGAGCGCGCAGCGCCGCACGCAGCACTCGCTGCTCTGGCGGATGCGGCGGATGCGGACGGAGCTCCACGGCCAGCACCTGGCGCGCGAGCGGCGGCACGTCGAGGACCTCGTCGGCCGCCTGCACGACGGGTCGCTGCAGCTCGTCGCGACGGTCGGGCAGGACCTCGACGACCATCTCGCGGGCACCGACGTCGACCTCGTGCGCTCCCGCCGGCTGCTGCGGGAGGCGATGGTCGAGATGCGCACGATGAACGCCTCGCGCTTCGACGGGGTCGTCGGCGAGGCGGACCTCGCCGCCGCGCTGCGCAAGCTCGCCACGCGCGTGGAGCGCCGGGGCGGGCCGCACGTCGTGATCTCGGTGGGCCGGGGCGTGGCCGGACGCCACGACGGGGTCCTCCAGGCGGCGACGCGCGAGCTGCTCGCCAACGCGGTGAAGCACGCCCGTGCGAGCGAGGTCGGGATCGACGTCGCCTGCGACGCGGTCGGCCGCGTCGTGCTGACCGTCACGGACGACGGCGTGGGGATCGCGCCGCGCGCCCGCCGCGAGGCCGAGGCCGCCGGCCACACCGGGCTGCGCCACCTCGAGCGGCGCGTCGCGGCGCTCGGCGGGGACGTGCGCATCCTGACCGGGCCCGCCGGCACGACGACCCGGATCCGGCTCCCCGGCGAGGGCCCCGGCTCCGGGGACCCCGGGGCCCCGACCGCCGGCGAGCGGGAGATCGTCGCCGAGCCGGACGCCGCACCCACGGAGCGCCGTCCCCTGGCCGGCCGCGTGGCGCACACTTCCAGGACCGCAGGAACGAGCAGGAGCGACCGATGACGTGGAGGCCGCCCACGGGCGACGCAGAGGGACCGGGCACGGGGGCGGGCGAGGACCGGGAGACCCGGGCCTCGGCGTCCGACGTCACGAGCCGGATCGCGCAGGTCCTCGCCGCGGCCGAGCAGGAGGTCCGGGAGATCGCCGCGTCCGACGCGGCGGAGGCCGACGACCTGCGCGCCCGCGAGGAGGCGTTGCAGGAGCGGATCCTCGAGCTGGACGCGCGCGGGGCCGCGCTCGACGAGCGCTCGACCGAGCTGACCCGGCGCGAGGCGGCGCTCGACGCCCGGGCCTCGCTGCTCACCGACATCACCGCGGAGCTGCTGAACACCGCCCTGGGCGCGCAGGCGGCGGCCCGCCGGCTCGAGGCGCTGAAGGTGGCGACGTCGCCGACCGGGGGCCCGCCGCACCTCGACGACGCGCCGCCGTCGTCCCCCGTGAGCCTCGTGCCCGAGCCGGTGCGGGGGCCCGTCCGGGTGCCCGTCACGTTCGCCGAAGCCTCGACGGTCGATGCGACCGGCACCGAGAACCGGGACCGGGCCGGTGCCGGGGACCGGGACGCGGCCGACGACGGGCCCGCGGACGGGCCGTGGGCCGCGCAGGAGCCGTGGTCCGCGGACGGTCCGACCTTCGTGGACGAGCAGCCGGAGGGGGACCGCCCCGCGGCCGCCCGTGGCCTCTCGGCCGTCGACGAGCGCTCGTCCGGTGGCGAGCGGCCCCCCGCCGACGCCCGCCCGGACGCGTCGTCGGCGTTCCCGGACGACGGCACCGCGGACGAGCCGTCGGCCGACAGCGCGTCGTCGGCGGCCGGGCCGGACGGGCCGCCGGCCCTCCGGTCCACGGACGGTCCCGACCCGGAGCGCCGCCCCGGGTCGTCCGTGCCCGGTCCGCCGTCCGGTCCGTCGTCCTCCGTGCCCCCGTCGTCCGCCGCGGGCGCCCGGCCGTGGACCACGCCCGCCGGTGCGTCCGAGCGCGAGATCGGGCGTCGCTCGTCGCCCCGCACCCGCCGGGCCTGGGAGGCCGAGCGGCCGTCCGACCGCCCCGGCCGCGACACCGCCGCGGCCGGCCCCGACGCCGCCCCGACGGTGCGCGACGCCCCCGAGGCGTACGACCGCGCCCGGCTCGTCGCGCTGACCATGGCGGCGGAGGGCCACGGCCGCGACGCCGTCGAGGCGCACCTCCGCGACGAGCTCGGGATCGCGGGCCACGCGGCCCTCATCGAGTACGTCTTCGGCGGATCGACCCCGTCGTCCGTCGTCCCGGCGTGGCCGCCGCGGCGGCGCGGCGGCCGCTGAGCGACCGACCCGCGGCTCGCTCAGCCCCCCGTGGGGCCGCGCGCCGACCGCGGAGGGCCGGCGTCCCGCCGTGGCGGAACCCGCGGCCCCCGGCTCGCCGTAAGGTCGGCCCCGTCGCCGCGGGCTCCGCCGCGCGCCGGGCCGGACCCGCCGCGGCAGGCTCAGCCGTGCGGCGAGTCGGGACCGCCGCGGCGCGCGACGACGGCGACCACGAAGAGCATCAGGGCGACGGCGGCGAGCGCCACGACGATGCCGCGGACGGGGTGGCTCTCGCTCAGCTGCGACGCGGACACCGGGGCCAGGCTGCTCCGGTCGCGACGCGCCTCGTCGGCGAGGCGGTCGGCGGCCGGATCGACCGGCGCGGTCGGGAAGACCGCGGACATGCGGACCCCGGAGGACCGGGAGCCCGTGAAGCCGCCGGCGCCGCCCGTGCCCGTGGCGCCCCAGGGGTCCCCGGCGCAGCGCACCGGGGCGGCGCCGGACCCGCGGGTCCCGGTCACGCCGTTCGCGGGCGTCCAGGCGGGGAACGGGTCCGTCGCGTAGCCGTCGGTCGTGGGGCGGGCGGCGGCCCCGCGCGACCGCGGGACGGCGGACCCGGCACCGGCGCCGTAGCCGTCCTGGGTGGGTCCGGCGGCACTGCCGCCGGTGCCGTCGCCGCCGGGACGGGCCGCGCCGCCGGAGCCGTCGACGGCGGGGTCGGACGCGGAGCCGCCGGTACCGGACGAGGCGCCGGAGCCGCTCGCGCCGGGGCCGGACGCCGTGCCGGAGCCGGACCCGGCGGACGCGCCGTAGCCGTCGCCGGTCGGATCGGTCACCGCGCCGGCGCCGTCGGCGTCGGGCCCGGTCGAGGCGCCGTAGCCGTCCTCGGTCGGGCCGGCGGGGCGGCCGTCCGAGCCGCTCGCAGAGGAGGAGGAGCCGCCAGAGCCGGCCGAGGAGGCCGCGCCGCCGGCGGAGGACGAGCCGCCGCCGGTCGAGGAGGACGAGGGGGTGCCCGAGCCGCCCGCGGGGGAGCCGGTGCCGGCCGTGCCGGCCGCGCCCGAGCCGCCGTAGCCGTCGGAGGTGGGGTCGGACGCGCCGGCGCCGTAGCCGTCCGCGCCGGAGGAGCCCGCGCCGTCGGCGGCGCTGCTCGCGGGGGCGCGGGGGTCGAGGCCCGCGCCGTAGCCGTCGGCGGTCGGGTCGAGGGGGTCGGCGGTGCCGTTGCCGTCGGCGGTCGGGTCCGCGGACGCGCCGTAGCCCGAGGCGGTCGGGCCGGCGGGGAGGCGGGCCGCGGCGGTCGCCGCGAAGGACCCGGCGGGGGCGCAGGGCATCGCTGCGACCCGCGTGACGACGTCCTTCGTGACGCCGCCCGTGACGACGGCCCCCAGGGCGCCGAGCGCCGACAGCAGGCCGAGCACGACGAGGACGACCACGACCCCTCCACGGCGCCGGGCGCCGAGCGCCCGGGAACTCATCCCCGGGCCGTCGCGGTGCGCTGGTGCGAGAGGAAGGCCACATGCTCATCATCGGCTCCGGACCGCCCCGCCACCATCGTCCGAGCGGGGGAACGGGGGGATGAGCGCCGACCCACCCGCGTGGTGCCGCCGGCGGCGGACCTGCCGGCGGCGCGGGTCACTCGATGATCCGCCGCCGGAGCGCCGCCGCGACCGCCGCGGCGCGCTCGGACACGTCGAGCTTGTCGTAGACGTTCTGGGTGTGGGTCTTCACGGTCGCGGTGCCGATCTGCAGCTCCGCGGCGATCTCGGGACCCGAGAGGCCCTCGGCCATCATCTTGAGGACCTCGCGCTCGCGCGGCGACAGCACGGGCGTGTCGTCCTGCACCCGGCCCCGGACCTCGAGGGTCAGCGCGGCCTGCGCCTCGGGGGTCAGGATCGTGCCGCCCCGCGCGACCGACACGATCGCGTCCCCGATCGACCGCCGGTCGGCGTCCTTCGAGAGGAACCCGTCCACCCCGGCCTGCACGGCGGCGTACACCGAGGCCGAGGCCGTGTCGCCCGAGAGGATGAGGACGCGCGTGCGCAGGTGGTCCCGGCGGATCGCGTGGAGCACGTCGGCGCCCGTCATCTCCGGCAGGCGGTAGTCCAGGAGGAGCACGTCGGGCAGGAGCTCCGTGACGAGCCGCAGCGCCTCGGCCCCGTCCGCGGCGGACGCGACGACGTCGATGTCGCTCCGTTGGCGCAGCGCGGCCACCATGCCCTCGAGGAAGACGGGGTGGTCGTCGGCCACGACGACCGTGATGGGGGACGAGGTCGACACTCACCTACGCTACCCGTACGCGGGTCGTGGGGCGCACGATCGACGACCAGGGGAGCCCCTTCGGCCCCCGACGGCCGGGTGTCCATCCCCGTCCAGGCCGGACCCGCCGGTCAACCCGACCGTCCACCGGTCGGCGTGGGCCGACCGGGGTGGGACCTCGATGGGCATCGCGCCCCGCGGACCGCGGGGGACCGACGGCCTCTCGGGGCGCCACGCCGCCCCGGTCCCCCTACGGCTGCGTGGGCGAGAACCGGCGCGCCGAGCGCTCGGCGATCCGGCGGGCGACGAGGTCGGGATCGACCGTCCGGCCGGCCCGCACCAGGCGGAGCACGTCGCGGAGGACCGGCTCGCGCGGGTTGAGCGCCACCGCCCGCCCGATCTGGCGCACCGCGGCGTCGCGCTCGCCGGCCGTGGCCGCCGCGATGCCGAGCTCCGTGCGGGCGACCCAGTCGTCCGGGGCACGGCGGAGCGCGTCCTCCAGGCCGGACCGGGCGCCCGCCGCGTCGCCGAGGCGCCGGGCCAGGACCGCCCGGCGGCGGACGACGTCGCCGTCGAACGGGTTCCACGTCGCGGCGCGGTCGAGCGCCCGGGCGGCGGTGCCCGGGTCGGGGGCGACCTCCGCCTGCCGGCCGGCGCGCGAGGAGACGCCGAGGCTCGCGAACGCCAGGGTGCAGAGCAGGGCCGCGACGGCGATCCCGGCAATGCGGGGCACCCGGGAGCCTGCGGGCGCGGCGGCCCGGTCGGCGAGGCCCGCCGCGACGCCGCGGGGCGCGGCCGACGGTCCGGCCGTCGTCCCGGCGGGCGCGCCCCAGGCGTCCGGGGTCGACCCGAGCGGCGCGGCGGTCGGTCCCGTCGAGGCCCCGGCCGGCGCGGCCCACGGGTCCTCGGTCGACCCGAGCGGCACGGACGACGGTCCCGCCGTGGCCCCAGATCGGAAGAGCACAC
>WLOB01000080.1 GCA_009699505.1 Actinomycetota bacterium
GCCCACGCCGGCGCCGGCCCGGGCGGTCTGGGGGTCCCGGTCGCGGCGGCGCTGGACCCGGCGGGCCGCGGCGGCCGCCCGCGCCTCGCGCGCAACCCGGCGCTGGGCGGGCGTCGGCCCGGCCGTCAGGCAGCCCGACATGGACACGGTCGCGAACGTCGCCCAGCGGTCGGGCAGGTCGAACGCGCGCTGCAGCTGCCCGCCGTCGATCTCGGCCCGGCCGGCGTCGCCGACGACCCGGGCTTTCGTCACCCGCGGCGAGTCGCCGCGACCGAGGATCTCGATCCGCCGCAGCCCGCCGACGCCGAAGCGCCGGGTCCGGGCGTCGGCGGAGGACGTCGAGAACGTGCGGGTCCAGCGGTACAGCGGCGACCCGGCCCGCGCCTCGTAGGGGTCCGGGACGCTCTGCAGCCACGAGCGGTCCTCGCCGCCGAAGACCGCGCTGGAGTCCTCCGTCCGGCCGCCGCTCGTGGAGAAGAAGTACGTGATGACCGGGGTCCCGCCGAGCGTGACGACCTGCCCGCGGGTGGCCGCGATCGCCGCGTCGCCCGCGGCCGTCTCGCCGCTGACGCCCGTGTAGACCTGCGACCGGGTGTCGGGGTACTGGTCGAACGCGCGGCCGCCGACGGCGTTCGTGATCGCGTAGGTGCGCGCCACGACCGCCTGCGCCTGCAGGGCCGCGGTCGGCCAGGACGACGGCGTCTCCTCCGTGACGACGCCGCGCAGGTAGTCCTCGATGTCGAGCTCGTTGACGACGAGGACGTTCGGCCCGTCGGGGAGGACGTCGATCGTGCCGCGGAACGCCCCGTCCTGCACGCCGTCGGCCGCGCGCCCCGCGACCCGCAGGGTCCCCGCGGCGCCCGGGACGACCTCGATCGCCGACGTCGACGAGCCGACCATCCGCTTGCGCCCGACCTGCCGGATCTCGATCTTCGAGCCCTCCCGCACCAGGCGGTAGGACCGGGTCGTCTTCGTCCGCAGCCCGCCGATCGAGACGGCGCCGGAGATCGTCGTCTCGGGCCGGCCCGTCTGCAGCTGCACCCGCACGGCGCGGCGGGCGGCGGGCGAGCGCTGCAGGCCCGTGCCGCGGTAGTAGTGCGCCAGGATCCGGCGGACCGAGAAGCCCGCCTGCGCCATCCCCCGTGCGCCGTACTGGCTCAGACCGACGCCGTGGCCGAACCCGGCGCCGAGGACGACGACCCGCTCGGCGGCCGCGGCCGGCGCCGCGGGGACGACGAGCGAGCCGGCGGCGAGGGCGGAGGCGGCGACCGCCGCGAGCCCGAGCCGGGCGCCGCGGGGGGCTCGTGCCGTGGTGGGCCTGCGGGACCGCATCGAAGGGCCACGGTAGCGCCCTCCGAGCAGGTCCGCGCCGCTCCTGACGGTCCGTCAGGCGGGCCTCGCCGCCGCCCGCGACCGCCCGTCTGCAGGGGGATCGGCCCATCGGCACCGGTCCCGGGGACCTCCGGTAGCCTCCGACGTCCGCGCGGGTGCGTCTCCTCTCCCCGGCGCGGTCCTCCCCGTGTCTCTCGCGCCTCGCCGGACCCTGCTCATCCTCGTGCCCGTGGTGCTCGCCGCGGTGCTCCTCGCGATCCTCCTGCTCCCAGGCGGACCGACGACGAGCCGCGCGGCCGCCGGCGACACCGCCGAGCCGACGAAGCCCGTGACGATCTCCGGGCCGTTCGGCCGGATCGCGCTCGGTGGTCCCTGGACCGTCGCCGAGGACGCCCGCAACACCGGCCTGCGGGCCGGCTGGCGCGGCGGCAACTTCTCCGGCAAGGACGTCACGATCCCGTACGTCCCGAACGCCGGGCGCATCACCGGCGCCGGCGGCGTGATCAGCCACCGCGGCTCGATCGCCTGGTACCGCACGAAGATCCAGGTCGACGCGGACGGCCAGTACGCCATCGCCTTCGGCTCGGTCAACCACCACGCCACGGTGTGGGTCGACGGCAAGCAGGTCGCCGACCACACCGGCGAGTTCCTGCCGTTCGACGCGCGGATGTCGCTCAAGGCCGGCGAGCACACGCTCGTCGTCCGGGCCGACTGGCGCGACCCCGAGAAGATGAAGGCCGACGGCTGGCACCGCCTCTGGTTCAACTTCGGCGGCATCAACCGCGAGGTCACCATCCGCAAGCTCGGGCCGAGCGAGGTCCAGGCGCCGTACGTGACCACCACGCTCGGCGGCGGCGCGGCGAAGGTCCGCATCTCCGCCGAGGTCGTGAACCGCAGCGTCGAGCGCGACGTCCGGCTGACCGGCGTCCTGCGCCGCGACGGCCAGGACATCCAGGTCGAGTTCCCGAGCGTCCGCCTGAAGCCGAAGGAGACCCGGCGCGTCCAGACCGAGGTGACGGTGCAGGACCCGGCGCTCTGGGCCCCGGGCTCCCCGAACCTCTACGACCTGACCCTCGCCGTGCCGAACGAGAGCGCCTACCAGACGCGCATCGGCCTCCGGCAGATCGAGAAGCGCGGCACGAACATCTTCCTCAACGGGGAGCGCATCACCCTCCGCGGCGCGTCGATCCACGAGGACGCGCCGGGCTACGGCACGGGCCTGCGCCCCGAGCAGATGGACTCGCTCGTCGGCGACCTGAAGGAGATCGGTGCGAACGCCACGCGCGCCCAGCACCCGCTGTCGCCCGCGCTGCTCGAGCGTCTCGACGCCGCCGGCATCCTGCTCTGGCAGGGCGTCGGGCCGACGGACTCCCCGGGCTCCTGGAAGAGCGACACGCCCGCGAAGGCCGCCGTCGCCCGCCAGCGCGTGCAGACGACGCTCGACGAGCAGCAGACGCACCCCTCCATCGTCGTCTGGAACCTCGTCAACGAGATCGCCCGCAACGGCGGCACGGACAACGGCCAGGTGCCGTACATCCGCGCGATGTCGAAGAAGCTGAAGACGGAGGACCCGGGTCGCCTGACCGCGCTCGACGTGTGGGCCACGCCCGTGAAGTACACGGCGAAGGACCCCGTCGGCGGTGCCCGCGTGCCCGAGCGGATGGGCTCCGTCTACCGCGACATCGACGCGATCGGCGTCACGAGCTACCAGGGCTGGTACTCCGACCCGGGCAAGTCCATGGCGTTCCTCAAGGACTCCATCCGCCGCTTCACGGGCGAGATCAAGCGGATCTACGCCGGCAAGATCCTCGTGCTCACGGAGTTCGGGGCCGAGGCCAACGGCGAGAACGCGACGAACCGCCCCGGCGGCTACGGGTACCAGGCCGACCTCCTGAAGACGACGATCGACGCCTACTCGGCGGACCCGGCGATGTCCGGCACGATCGTCTGGAACCTGCGCGACTTCGGCGTCGCACCGACGTTCATCGGCGGCTCGATCCGTCGCACCTACAAGGGCACGATCCGCCTGGTGCGCGGCCTGAACCAGAAGGGCCTCTTCACCTACGGCGGCCGTCCGAAGCCGTCCGTCGCCCCGGTGCGCGCCGCCCTGCAGCGCGCCGCCGACGACCTCCAGAAGTAGGGCGGGGCTCGGCCGGCGGACGCGGGCGGTCCGCGTCCGCCGGCGCGGCCGGCCCCTGCGGACGCCCGCGGGCCCCGCCGGAGGGCCCGCGCGGTCGGTCAGTCCGCGCCGCCGGCCGCGAACAGCTCGGCCGCGGAGCCGACCGGGACCGGCTCGCCGGGGACGAGCCCGGGCACCCGGGTCAGCTCGATCGTCAGCGGCCCGGGCGCGGCGGCCTTGTCCGTCGGGAACCACGGACGCCACTCGCGCACGCAGATCAGCAGGCCGGACTCGTCGCCGACGGCCGCGAAGCCGGTCTGCGGGTCGCCGAACCACAGGCGCTCGCCCAGCGCCTCGAGCCGGTCCACGAGCGCGCCCACGTCGGGGGTGTGGATGCCGACCTCGCTGATGCCGCGCACGAGGCCGGCGCCCCGCACGTCCTCCGGCGCCATCGTGCTGGGCGTCCACGGCTCCCACGGCCGGCGGTGCCGGGCGATCAGCTCGATCACGTGCCCGCCGGGCGACTGGGCGTAGACGCTGTGGGCGACCCAGTTGGGGAAGTCGACGATCGTCTCGCCGTCCCCCAGCTCGATGAGCGGCGACGCGCCGGCGAGCCACTCCGAGGCCTCGACGAGCCGGTCCTCGGCGACCTCGAGCGCGACGTGGTGCGACGGCCGGGCGCCGGCGCCGCCGCGTGATCGCGCGCCGTCCGTGACGGGCGCGAAGGCGAGGATCCCGGAGCCGACCCGGACGGCGAAGCCGCCCTCGGGCGCGCCGGGCGCCCGCTCGAGCCCGAGGCGCCCGGTCCACCAGGCCTGCTCCTCCGCCATCGCCGTCGTCGACAGGGTGACGCGACGGAACCGTGGAGGGGCGTCGGAGGCGGGCGGCGGAGGCACGCCTCCACGCTACGCGACCCCGGACACGGGCCGCCGCACGGGGCGGGGCCCGGATTCCCTCCGGGTGCCCCGTGCCCTGCCGCCGTCCCACGCGGTCGGGACCCGCGACGCACGGGGCGGGGCCCGAGTCCCCCTCCCTCCTGCGCTCAGCCCTGGTTGCCGCGGGCGATCTTCCGGAGGTCGATCGTCTTGTCGAACAGGTCGGCGTCGACGCCCTCGGCCAGGGCGACGTCGCGGAGCGGCTCGCCGGAGTCGGTCGCCTTCTTCACGATCGTCGTGGCGAGGTCGTAGCCGATGGCCTCGTTGAGCGCCGTGGCCGTCGCGAGGGTGCCGGCCGCCGAGGCGTCGGTGCCCTTCGTGTTGGCGCGGATGCCGTCGACGCACTTCTCGGCGAACGCGGTGGACGCGGTCGTCAGGAGGTGCAGCGAGCCCAGCAGGTTGCGGGCGATGAGCGGGACGCGCACGTTCAGCTCGAACTGGCCCTGCATGCCGCCGATGGTGATGGCGGTGTCGTTGCCGATGACCTGGGCGGAGACCTGGATGACGACCTCGGGCAGGACCGGGTTGACCTTGCCCGGCATGATCGAGGAGCCCTTCTGCAGCTCGGGCAGGAAGAGCTCGCCGATGCCGACGCGCGGGCCGGAGCCCATGAGCGCGATGTCCTGGGCGATCTTCGTCAGGGAGACGGCGACGACCTTCAGCGCGCCGGAGAGCTCGACGAGCGCGTCGCGGTTGCCCTGCGCCTCGAACGGGTCGGCCGGGGCGGCGATGAGCTCCAGGCCGGAGTCGGCGACGAGCTTCTCGCGGACCTTCGGCGCGAACTCGGCGGGGGTGTTCAGGCCGGTGCCGGTGGCGGTGCCGCCGAGCGGGATCTGGCCGACGTGGGGCAGCGCGTTCTCGACCCGCTTGACGCCCTGGCGGACCTGCGCGGCGTAGCCGGCGAACTCCTGGCCGAGGGTGACCGGGACCGCGTCCATGAGGTGCGTGCGGCCGGCCTTGACGACGTCGACGAACTCGTCGGCCTTGCTCTGCAGCGACGCCTCGAGCTGCTTCAGCGCCGGGATCAGGCGGTTCGTCGCCTCGTCGAGCGACGCCAGGTGCACGGCCGAGGGGAACGTGTCGTTCGACGACTGCCCCATGTTCACGTGGTCGTTGCGGTGCGCCTCGCCGCCGGTCAGGGCGGAGATGACCTCGTTGACGTTCATGTTCGTCGACGTGCCGGAGCCCGTCTGGAACACGTCGATCGGGAACTGGTCGTCGTGTTCGCCCGCGACGATCTTCCCCGCCGCCTCGGAGATCTTCGTGGCGATCCCCTCGTCGAGCTTGCCGAGCTCCGCGTTGACCAGGGCGGCGGCGCCCTTGATGCGGGCCTGCCACTTGATCACCTGGATCGGGACGCGCTCGCCGCTGATCGGGAAGTTGTCGACGGCCTTCTGGGTCTCGCTGCCGTACAGGGTCTCGGACATGGGGTCCCTCTCTCAGGGGGTCGTGGCGGACCGGTCGCACACTACTCCCGGCGTCCGGCCGCGCGACCCGTCGCGGAGGACCGGACCCGCCCGTTGCGGGGGGAGCGGCAAGCCGCCACACGCGCGGCGCTACCCGGGGTAGCATCGGCGTACGCGGTGCACACCCGACTCACCGTGCCCGTCGATCGCCCCGGAGGCTCCCCCGATGCTCCGCCGTCTGCTCCTGCCCGCCACCACGCTCGTCGCGCTCGCCCTGCCCGGGGCCGCGTCGGCCGCCGACTGGGCGCCCGTCGCCGACGCCACGATCCGGCCGGGGTCCGAGACCCGCACGGACGGCAGCGGCCAGTGCACGTCGAACTTCGTGTTCGAGAACGGGGGCGACGTCCTCCTCGGGCAGGCCGCCCACTGCGCCGGCACGGGCGAGGCGACGGAGACCGACGGCTGCGACGCCGCGTCGCTGCCGCTCGGCACGAAGGTCGCCGTCGAGGGGGCCGAGCACCGCGGCGAGATCGTCTACAGCTCCTGGGTCGAGATGCAGCGGCGCGACGAGCCCGACGCGGACACCTGCGCCGGCAACGACTTCGCCCTGATCCGCCTCGACCCGCGGGACGCGCCGAAGGTCAACCCGAGCGTGCCGTTCTGGGGCGGCCCGACCGCCCTGGGCGCCGACGACGCCGACGCCGGCGAGGCCGTGTACTCCTACGGCAACTCGAGCCTCCGCCTCGGGCTGCAGACCCTGAAGCCCAAGGTCGGCCTGCACCTGGGCCGCGACCTCGGCGGCTGGTCGCACCAGGTCGCGACCCTGACCCCGGGGGTCCCGGGCGACTCCGGCAGCGCCGTCCTCTCCGCCGACGGCCGCGCCCTCGGCACGCTGTCGACGCTGTCCCTGGCGCCCGTCCCGGGCACGAACGGCGTCGGCGACCTGGCGCGCGAGGTCGGCTACGCCCGCACCACCACGGGCTTCGCCGGCCTGGAGCTGGCGACGGGGACGGAGCCCTTCCGCGCCCCGGACCCCGAGCGCACCGCCCGCGAGCTCGCCGCCCGTCTGCAGCAGGACGTCGGCTCCGTCCTCGACGGCAGCCTCGTCGGCAAGGTGCTCGGGGTCGTCGGGTAGCGGCGGGGGCGGGCGCCCGTCGCCGCACCGCGGGGCTAGCCTCCCCGCCCCGTGCCGGCGCTGCGCTCACCCCACGACCGGGAGATCCTGCGCCTCGCGCTCCCGGCGCTGGTGACCCTGGCCGCGGAGCCGACGTACCTGCTCGTCGACACGGCGATGGTCGGGCACCTCGGGGCCGCGCCGCTCGCGGCGCTGGCGCTCGCCGTCTCCGTGCTCGGCACCGTCGCGGGGCTCGGGGTCGTGACGACCTACGCGACGACGGCCGCGGTCGCGCGGCTCTCCGGCGCGGCGCGGGGCGACCCCGCGCGCGACGCCGACCTGCGGCGGCTCGCCGCGCAGGCGCTCTGGCTCGGCGGGGCGGTCGGGCTGCTCGGCGCGGTCGTGGTGGTCGGCCTCGGACCGCTCTGGATCGATGCGCTCGGCGGCCGGGGCGCCACCGCCGACGACGCGGCGCGCTACCTCCGGATCGCCGCGCCCGGCCTGGCGTTCGCGCTGCTGAGCATGGCGGCGCAGGGCTGGCTGCGCGGCACGGGCGACCTCCGCACGCCGCTCCTGATCGTCCTCCTGGGCAACCTCGTCAACCTCGTCCTAAACCCGCTGCTCGTCTACGGCGCGGACCTCGGCCTGGAGGGCAGCGCACTCGCGACCCTCGTCGGTCAGGTGACGATGGGCGCGCTGTTCGTGCGGCTGCTGTGGCGGGCGAGCGCGACGCCCGCCGTGCCCGTCGACCGCCGCCCCTCGCTCGTCCTGCTGCGACGGCTCGGGTCCACCGGCGGCTTCCTGCTCGTCCGCACGGGGGCGCTGCTGCTGACCTTCGCCGTCGCCTCGGCGGTCGCCGCCCGGATCGACGAGCCGTCCCTCGCCGCGCACCAGATCGGCTGGCAGCTGTTCCTCTTCCTCGCGCTCGTGCTCGACGCGGCCGCGATCGCCGGGCAGGTGCTGATCGGCCGGGCGCTCGGGGCCGGCCGGGTCGACGAGGCGCTCGAGGCGTCGCGCCGGATGGTGTTGCTCACGGTGACCGTGGGGCTCCTCGCCGCCGTGGTCCTGTTCGCGCTGCGCGGGGTGCTCGTGGGGGCGTTCACGGACGACGCCGCGGTCCGCGACCGCGCGCTGGACCTGTGGCCCGCGCTCTGCGCGATGCTGCCGTTCGCCGCCGCGGTCTTCGCGTTCGACGGCATCCTCATCGGCGCCGGCGACGCCCGCTACCTCGCCGGGGCGATGGTGCTCGCGGCCGTCGTGGGCGTCCCGGCGACGGTGGGCCTGCGCGAGGCGGGCGCAGGGATCGCGGGCGTCTGGGGCGGCATCGTCGTCGTGATGGCCGCCCGGCTCGCCGCGACGTGGTGGCGCTGGCGCGGCGGGCGGTGGGCGACGCCGGGGGCGTGGCGCGGCTGAGCGGCCGACCGGGACGACCGGGACGGCCGGCGACCGGGGCGACCAGGGCGACCCGCCCCGACCGCCCCGACCGCCCGACCCGCCGAAGCCCTCCCCTACCGCCCCTTCGGCGCCGGGACGACCCAGAGCGTGCGCGTCGCGACGGCGACGTTGCCACGGCGATCGCGGGCGGTGACCGTCACGCGGGCGCGCACCCGGGCCCGGCCGCGACCGCGACCGGCCTTCGCCAGCGCCCGCTCGAGCCGGCCGACGTGGACGGACCGGAGCTTCGGGTGGACGAGCCGGACGCCGGAGCGCCGCGGGCTGAGGCGACGGGTGCCGAGCGTGTCGGCGCGCGGCCGGACGCGGGAGGGGCGCTCGCGCTCGCGGGCCTGCCCGAGCGCGCCGGTGCTGACCGTGACCGTGACGGAGGTCGGCTCGTCGGTGACGACCGTGACGAGGACGCCCTCCTCGAGGAACGTGCGCAGCCCGACCTCCTTCGGGACGCGGACCTTCAGCCCGGGCGCGTCGACGTCCTCGACCGCGACGGGCGGCGTGCGCGCCGGGGGCACGACGGGCAGCACGACCGCGGGCGGCGCCGGCACGGGGGCCGGACCGGCGGGGGCGGGCGCCGGTGCGGCACCGGCACCGCCGCCCGCGCCGGGGTCGACGGGCACCGGGGCGGCGGGCAGGTCGCGGAACGGCCCGGTGATCTCGTAGACGGCGCCGAGGCCGCCGTGGGCGCGCTGCGAGCCGACGAACATCCGCTCGCCGTCGGGCGAGAACGTCACGCCGCAGAGCTCGGAGCCCTTGTGGATCTCCGACCCGTTCGCGACGTCGCCGACCGCGCGCAGGAACGGGGCGACGGTGCGCTCGCCGTAGGAGAGGACGACCACGTCGAAGTCCAGGTCGCTGTTGTCCTCGCACACGAAGAGGTCGCCCGAGCGGGAGACGCAGATGTTGTCCGGGCCCTTCAGGAACGTGCCGTTGCCCGAGGTGACCGGGTCGTAGAGGCGCTCGACGACGGCGGTCTCCACGTCGTACGTCCAGAGGCTGTTGTCGCCCTTGGAGGTCCAGAAGATCGCGCCGTCGGCGAACCAGACGCCCTCGGAGCCGTTGTAGCGGCGGGCGTCGGGGACCTGGGTGCGCAGCGTGGCGGTCGCGGCGCTGGGGTCCGGGACGTCCTTCCAGACGACGACGCCCTCCTGCCCGGTGCCCGTGGCGACCTGCAGGGTGCCGGCGGTCAGGTCGAGGCCGCCGTCGGCCAGCGTGCCGGCGGAGCGGAAGCGGTAGAGGCAGCCGTCCCGCTTGTCCTCCGTCAGGTAGACGTGGCCGCGCTCGAGGTCGACCGCGGCCGCCTCGTGCGAGAAGACGCCGAGGGCCGGTCGCGCGACGGCGGGGGTCCGGCCGGTCGGGTCGCACTCCCAGATCAGGCCGCCGTCGTACTCCTCGCCGGTCAGCCACGTGCCCCACGGGGTCGGGCCGCCCCCGCAGTTGGAGCGGGACGGCTCGCCGAGGATGCGCTGCGCCGACGCGACGGTGCCGTCGGGCGTGAAGCGGATCGCGGAGACGCCGCCCGTCCACTCGCGGACGGCGCCGACGGTGCGCGAGCTCGACTCGGAGTTCGCGACGAGCACCCAGCCGCCGTCGGCGGTCGGGTAGGTCGCCATGCCGTCCGTGGCGGGGTGCCAGGCGTACGAGGTCGAGCCGACGCGGCTGCCGCCCCGGGCGATCTCGCGGGAGCGGAAGCCGGCGGGCAGCTGCAGGCCGTGCTGGTCGACGGGCTGCAGCGGCCCGTAGGGGCTGTCGCCGAGCTTGGCGGGCGCGGCCATCGCGCCGCGCCAGAACGCGGGGCCGAAGGTGAGCAGGCCGGCCGCGGCCAGGCCGGAGGAGACGAACGTGCGGCGTGAGGTGGAGGACATCGTGCTCGGGGGGATCGAGGGACCCGCCCGCGGACCCTCCGGGAGCACGCGCCAGGGGCCGTCGACCGACGGTGCCGGGCGGGCGTGGGGCGTGCCGCGGTGAGGGACCCGGCGGCGCGGAGGGGGCGACGTGCCGGCCCCCGGGACGGGGACGCGGCGGCGTCACGCCGGCGCGGAGGAGGGCCCGCGCAGGCGTCACGAGGACGATACGAGCGGCCGGACGCCACCCGGTTATCAGGGCGTGACCGCGGGGCGACGACGCGCCGCGCCCGCCCCTCAGCTCTCCCCGGCCTCCTCGTCCTTCGTGCCGGCCGGGGGCGGCAGCACGAAGCCGAGCGTCTCGCAGCGCTCCTCGATCCGCTTGATGACCGTCTCGACCACCGCGACGCGCGCCCAGCGCTTCGAGTCGGCGGGGATCAGGTCCCACGGCGCGTAGCCGCTGTCGGTCTCGGCGACCATCTCCTCGACCGCCGCGACGTACTCCTCGCGGCGGGCGCGGTTGCGCCAGTCCTCCTCCGTGAGCTTCCACGCCTTGAGCGGGTCGTTCTTGCGCCGCTCGAAGCGCTCGAGCTGCTCCTGGTCGCTCACGTGGAGCCAGAACTTCACGAGGATCGTGCCGTCGTCGGCGAGCTGGCGCTCGAACTCGCGGATCTCCTGGTAGCCACGCCGCCAGTCGAGCTCGGGCGTGAGCTCCTCGACCCGCTCGACGAGGACGCGGCCGTACCACGTGCGGTCGTAGATGGCCATGCCTCCGCGACCCGGCAGCGGCATCCAGAACCGGTGCAGCCAGTGGTGGCGGAGCTCGTCGGCGGTGGGGGCCGCGAACTGCGCGACGCGGTAGTGGCGGGCGTCGAGCGGGGCGACGAGGCGCTTGATCGCCCCGCCCTTGCCCGACGCGTCCCAGCCCTCGAAGACGATCAGCAGCGGCGGGCCGAACGGGTGGTGGCCCTCGGCGCCCTCCGGCCCCGTCTGGCCGCCGAGCGCGAGGCGCAGCTGCGCCAGTCGCGTCTGCGCGGCCTCCAGGCGGCGGTCCTGCTCCTTGCGGGAGAGGCGCAGCGTGAGGTCCAGCTCGTCCAGTCGGCCCATGGGGACCACCCTACGCCCGTGGGGCGCCGTCGCCGCGGGGCGGACGCGAGGACCTCATCCCGCCGTGGCCGCCGCGGCCGTCACCGCCGCCACGCGCGGCGCCAGGTACCCCGCGTCGCGCGCCACGCCCGCGAACCGGCCCGAGCCCCAGGTGTGCTGCCACGGCAGGCCCAGCACGAAGAGCCCCGGGACGCTCGTGACGCCCCGGTGGTGCGTCGGGTAGCCCGAGCCGTCGAACGCGGGGACCTTCACCCACGACCAGTCCGACCGGAAGCCGGTTGACCAGATCACCGTCGTGATGCCGGCCGCCGCCAGGTCGAGCGTGCCGCCGCCGTCGGTGCCCGGCTCCCAGACGGGGACGTAGCGGTCCTCCTCCGGGGCCTGCACCCCCTGCGCGGCGATCCACGCGTCGACGGCGTCCTTGATGCGCTCCGAGACGGCGTCGGCCGCGTCGAGGTTGCGTCGCAGGTCGCCCGCGAACGTGGCGGTGCCGTCGACCTCCAGCGCGGCCAGGCGGCCGTGCAGCGTCATGCCCTCCAGGGCGAACCGCCGCAGGTCGATGTCGCGCCCGCCGTCCCTGCCCGTGACGTAGTGGTTGGCCTCGTGCCGGGCGCCGAGGCCCTCCTTGTGCTCCTCGATCGGCAGGTCGTAGTGGCCCGAGTCGTGGAGCCAGGCGACGACGTCGCGACCGCGGTAGGAGCGCGCGACCCGGGGCGCGGTGCCGACGGCCAGGTGGACCTCGCGGCCCGCGAGGTGCAGGTCCTCCGCGATCTGCGCGCCGGACTGGCCCGAGCCGACGACGAGGACCGCGCCGTCGGGCAGCGGCGACGCGCTCCGGTAGCGCGAGGAGTGGATCTGCGTGACGGTCGAGGGCAGGCGCTCCGCCATCCGCGGGACCGTCGGCACGTGGTACCCGCCGACGGCGAGGACGACGGCGTCGCAGGTCAGGTCCCCCGCCGTCGTCCGCACGACGTAGCCGTCGGGGGCGGCGGCCAGGACGCCGTCGACGACGTCCGCCGCGGACGGCGCGGTGGAGGAGTCGCGCGCCGCGCCCGCGGGCCGCGAGGCGGCGCGGTCCGTGCCGACGCCGCGGGGCTCGACGGACGTCACCGTCACGCCCTCGTGGACGGGTGCCCGGAACGACGCGGCGTAGGACTCGACGTACTCCACGATCTCGTCGCGGAGCATGAACCCGGTCGGGTCGTCGCCGGCGTAGGGGTGGCCCGGCAGCGTGCACTGCCAGTTCGGCGTCACGAGGCAGAACGACTCCCAGCGGTCCTCCTTCCAGGAGTGCGCGACGGTGTGGCGCTCCAGGACGACGTGCTCCACGTCCTGCTCCCGCAGCGACCAGCTCATGGAGAGGCCGGCCTGCCCGCCGCCGACGACCACGACGGGGACGTGGCCGCTCAGCTTCGCGGCCGGCGCTCCGCGAAAGGGCCGCTGGGAGGCGGACCTCCCCGCCGCGCCCCGGCGCAGGTAGTGGACGTGGACCGTGGGTGGGTGGGAGCCGTCCGCAGCGGAGGCGTGCTCCTCGGCGGCCCGCGCGACGGCCTCCTTCTGGGCCATCGCCGCCGTGCACGCCATCCCGTACTGCTGCCGGACGCGCTCGGAGGCGGCGTCCATCCCGGCGTCGACCCGCCGGACGAACTCGGCGACGGGGTACGTGGCCCCGGGCGCGAGGTGCGCCTCGATGGCCCGGGACGGCGACGTGCACCGCTGCACGTGGCCGTCGGGCCAGCTGACCTGGAAGTGGACTTCGGGCATCGGGGGGTCCTTCGGGCGGAGCGGTGGGAGGGGGAGGCACGGGCGCCCGGCGGGCGGCCGGGTCGGCGTGGCAGGGCCGGGCCGGGGCCGGCTCCGGCACGGCC
>WLOB01000081.1 GCA_009699505.1 Actinomycetota bacterium
AGGTCAGGCCGAGAGGGCGCTGGGCGAGCAGCGGACGACACAACCCATGAAGGTCAAGCCACCGTGGCCGACAGGCACTGTAGGAGTCAGCCCGCTGCTCAGGGAGGAATCTGTCACTGAGGCACTGTAGGGGCCGCTCCCCGGCCTGCGGGCCCGCTTCGCGGACCTCCCCGGCGCTGCGCGCCGGCTCCGGCCGGCTCGTCGGCCCCTCCGGTCGTGTCCCATGACGAACACCACCCCGACGACCCCCAACCACCAGACGCAGCCCGACGAGGCGCCGGAGCTCCGGCGGTTCCTCGTCACCCAGAGCGAGCAGTTCGTCGTCTGGGCCACCGACGAGAACGACGCGTGCGAGCGGCTCCTCGAGATGGACCGCGACGAGGAGGCCGACCACTACCACGGCACCATCGGCCGCTCCGCGACCTGGGTGAACTCCGCGCTCCAGCCCGAGCGGCCCTAACGGGGCGCGCCCGCGGCGGCCGGGCGCTCAGCGCCGGACGCCGCCGGGGTCACGGTGCTGCGTTGACCGCCTCCAACGCGCGCACCAGCTGCTCCGCCGCGGCGATCGCTTCCTTGGCGCGCTCACGGACCTCGTCGGTCTCGCCGAGCTCGGCGCCGTTTCCGAGGTCCGCGATCAGATCCTCGAGGAATGCGAGCTCGACCCCGAAGCCCTCGCCGCCGGCCTCTTCGCGCAGCACTCGATACAGGTACGCGCCAACGTCGGGTGCGGTCACGTCGATCTTCCGCTCGGCCATACCTGAGAACCTACGCACCAACTCGTCGGGGACGCCCGCGACAGGCCCCTTGGCGGTCAGTAGCGGTCGACGCCGTCACCGCAGCGTGGGCAGGCGTCGTAGACGCAGTAGAGGACGTCATGGCGCTCGAGCTCGGCGGCCTGCTCGTCCTCGTCCTCGATGCGATCAAGGATCTCCTCGACCGCGTCGGTCGAGAGGCCGTCGGCGACCTTCTGGCTGATCCGACAATGCCGGCAGCGCACCGTCGGTCCCTCGGTCTCGAACCCGACCGCTTCCATCTCCACACCGGGTACATCCACGACCGCCACCGTAGAACGCTGCGGCCCGCGCGTCTCGGTAGGTGGACGAACGACGCGACCCAGCAGCTCGTCGTCGATCTCGAGCGCCGCCAACGGGCTCCGCGGGTGCGCACCCCAATCGAGGTGGCCGCGCTGTGGGGCCTCTTCGAGGCCGAGCCCGATCCACCGAGACCCCCAGCGTGGATCCAGCTCTTGGTCTTGGTCGCTGGCGTGGGGGAGGTCCGGGGCCCCGAGGACTCGCGAGAACGGCTGCAGCGCCGCGATCGCGCGCAGGGTCCGGTCGCGGCGCGTCGGAAACGCCCACCGCGGTTTCGGTTCCCCGTGCACCCGGACGGGGGCGAAGCGGCGAGGAAGCAGCGACGCGCGCAACACGGCCACCGGAGCGCAGCCCGCCGGCATCACGCGCAGCGCCCGCTGTGCGGCGGCCTCGAGTTCGGGGCCGAGTCGTTCGTGCAGCAGCGTGACGACCAGGGCCCCGAGGAGGACCGTCGGCGGGGCTGTCCCCAGCGGCACCGCCGTCTGATTCGTCAGGCCCTCGAGACGGGCGAGGGTCGAGAGCACCCAGTCGGTGTGTGTGCCGTGGTCCTGGGCGCCGGGTCGGTGCGCGACGTGCGTCGACACCACCGGCCCGGCGCGGAGCGTGAGCTCCGGGGCGGGGCAGCCCGGCCACGGGCAGACAAGCTCGCCAAACCGCAGCTCGTCGCGCCACCGCTCGGTCTCCGTCGTCCCGGGCTGCAGCGGCGGCACGCGAAGAATCCTCGGCGGGTCGGTTCGCGTGTCCGTGACCCACCGCTGGATCTCTCGTCGACTCCGCTCGTGCGGCGCTCGCGGCAATGACCGCACCGACCCGACGTCGACCACCGTCCGGTGCGCCACCGCCACGGGCCGAACCGGCGGCTCCGGCTGCTGCTGCGCGGGCGTTGTACCCGCGGTGAGCCGCCGGTCGTGGCGCTCTGCGGCGGACACGGAGCCCGTAGCGTCTCGGCGTCGCGTTCCGCCCGTGCGTGCAGTTCGTGCTGGGGAGGCCCCGGGTGCTGCAGATTCGGCCGTCGGGTCCAGCGCGAAGACCTCACCCGCCCGGGCGGGCCCGGCGAGAACCCGCAGCGCGCGCTGGGCCGTGTCGCGGTCGGCGTCCTCGATCGCACCGGCCAGCTCCGCCCACCTAACCGGGTCGCACGCGAACGGGCCGTGCTTCCGGACGCGCCCGGCAACAATGCGCCGGAACACAAAGATCGCAGTCGGCTGCAGCGCTCGCGCGATCGCGACCGCCAACTCTTCCGGCACCACCGCCACGTCGTCGCCGTCCACGATCCGCACGGTAGAGCGCCTCGCCGACGGCCTGGCCGAGTGAACCACCGCCCACCGTCCGATAACCCCGGCGGCCGCGGGCTCGGATTCCTAGGTCCAATCGTGTGACGTTGATCGCTGTCTGGCGGTCTTTTCGCAGCGCTATTTGGCGCCGGCCGGCGTCCCGCTGAGGATCGCTTAGCGGGTCGAGCCGGTCAGCGAACGCTCGGGACCACGCGGTCCATTCATCGACGCCCGGGGCGACGGGATGCGCGCTCTCTGCGGCAGCGCAGAACCGACGGGGTCAAGTAGGTAGAAGTGGTGTAGCTCAGTCGATCCGCGAGGCGCCGCCCGTGCCCGGTGTGCCGGGCGTGGCGCCGGTCGTTGTGTGGTCGCGGTCGTGCCCGTTGGTCGTGCTGGGGCCTACGACGCCTGGGTCGTCGTGGCGTCCGGTCGTGGTCTCGGTGCGCGTGGCGGGCGCAGCGGTCTTTACGCGGGTGGTGTCCTGGTCCAGGCGGGTGTGCTGGCCGACGGGGTCTTCGTGCGTGATTCGCGGGGCGAAGACGTTGAGGAGCAGTAGGACGGCGGCGATGGCCCAACCGAGGTCGACGGCCCAGTTCGCGGCGGCGAGACCGAGGACGCCCGGCCCGTTGACGAGGTCAAGGATCACGCAGGCGGCGAGGGCGAGTCCGACGCCGAGGCCGAGGAGCTTGGCGAGGAGGTGTTGTGCGGCGGCGAAGAGGAGGATGACGCCGGCGGTGGTGGTGAAGAATGCGGTCCAGCCGTTGGATTCGAAGCCGAGGAACTTCTCGCCCCTGGCGTCGGCGTCGGGGAACCCGCCGGTCGGGGTGCCGCCGGCGTGGAGGAAGAGCACGAGGCCGGCCGCGGCGAGGATTGTGCCGAGGACCAGCGCCGGGCCTCGGGCGAGTCCTGCGCCCTTGACGACGTGCGTGTCGGAGGTGGTCGTGGTGTCGTGATGCTTGTTGCGGTTGAACATGCTGCGTGTCTTTCGACTTCGGGGGAGCGGGCCACCCCGGGGGCGGGGCGGCCCGCTGGGGGTGCTGCTCAGTCGGCCTGCTCGACCTCGTCGGCGTTCACGTAGGCGCCCTGCTCCGTCACGACCTTCGCGTCGGCGGCACCGAGCTTGAGGGTGTCGGCGGGATCCTTCGGGGCTTCGGCGACAGGTCCCTCGAGGTCGACGAGGTCGCCCACGGCGGGTCGGTAGGTGCCGGCGGTGGGCTCGTCGACGCCGACGTCGCCCGCGTACTCGACAAACATGCGGTCCTCCGGGCTGGTGCCGACGAAGAAGCCGCCGTCGGTGACCGACAGGACCTTCACGGCGTCGCCGGTTGCGTCCTTGTCGATCGTGGCCGTCTTGTCGCTGGTGCCCAGGAGCGACTGGCCTTCGGCGGTGAGCGTTCCGGCATTGCCGGAGCCGGTGGCGGTCGTGGTGGTGGCGGGCGTGGCGGCTTGGGCGGGTGTCGTTGCGGCCGGGACGGCTGCGGTGCTGGTGCTGGCGGTGTCGGTGTCCTCGTCGTCTCCGCCGCTGGCGATGAGGACGATCGCGAGGATCACGAGCAGGAGCAGCAGGAGGGCCAGGAGCCACTTCCACCATGCGCCGCCCTTCTTCTCGTCACCGATTGGGCTGGCGCCGTGCTGCTGGCGGGGGGTGCTCACGAAAGGGTCCTTCGGGTCGGGAAGCGGGGGATCTGCGCGGGCCGTCGGTCGGCCGTGGTCGTGCGGAGGGGCGGCCCGCCCCCGGGTCGGGGGCGGGCCGGTGCTGGGTGTTCAGCGGCGGTCGATGCCGTCGGTGCTGTCGGCCTCGATGCGCTCCTTGCGGACCTGCTCGGTGACCTCGGCCTGCTCGGTGACGGTGTCGGTCTCCAGTCGGACGCGCTCCTTCGGGACTGCGGTCTTCTCGACGACGGGTTCCTCGGCGCGGAGGGTGACCTCGTGCTCCTCCTCCGTGATCGCCGGGCCGTCGGTGGCCGATCCGACGTTCTGGTCGGTGATGGGCTCGCGCTCGATGCGGGCCTCCTCGTGGGAGACCGGCACGGTCTGGGTGACGTTCTCGGTGACGACGTGCTTGCGCAGGCGGACCCGACCGGCCTCGCGCTCGGTGGTGCCGACGCGGAGCTCTTCCTCCGAGCGCGTCATCGCGTTGTCGGTGCTGGGGCCGGAGGTGTCGTGTCCGGCGCCGTGGTTGGTGGCGTGGCCCTCGGTGTGGGTGTGCTCTTCGTAGTCGGTGCGGCCGTAGTAGCGGAAGAGCTCGGCCTCTTCCTGCGGGGAGAGGTGCTGGTCGCCGTCGATGTTCGGGGCGCCCTTGACCTTGTCCTTGTCGAACGGCACCGTCACGGTGTTGCCGTTCGTGATGGCCTCGCCGATCGGGACGAAGGAGGACTTCGTGCCGAAGAGGCCGGTGTTGACCAGCGCCCACTCGGGCTGACCGGTGCGGTCGTCGAGGTAGATCTCGTCGACCTTTCCGATCTTGTGGCCGTCGGGGCCCTCCACGTTGCGGCCGGTCCAGTCCTGGATCTCGTTGCTCGTCGGCATGCTGTTCTCGTTTCGCTCTGGGGGTGGATGAACTGGCGCGCGGCGATGCGCCGGCTGCGCCGTCGTGGTCGTGCGAATACACCGGTCGCGGCTCGTGCGATCGGATGCGAGGCGGCCCCGAAAGGGCCGGTCGGCACCGCTTTACCGGCGCCTGTGTGTTCTTCATTACCCAGCCGCCAGCTCGCAAACGCAACATCGTGAAAAGTCACCGCAGCGTGCTGCGTAGGCCGCACATCGCCGCGTGGCAGCGAGGCGCGCGGTGGCCGTTGCGCGACCGCCGAAACTGGGATATGTGCGACACGGTGTTCTGGTTGTTCATGGTTCACTGTGTCGATGTCGGACCGGGCGCACCGCTGATGGACGATGACCGGGAGCGTCCTGCCGTCCAGCGTCGGCGAAGGAGCGACGCGGCGCTCAATCGCGCGCGGATCCTGCACGAGGCCTCCGGTGCGCTGGCGCGGGACCCGGACGTGGGGGTCGCAGAGATCGCGACGGCGGTGGGGGTCAGTCGCGGCACGATCTATCGCCACTTCGCCAGCCGCGACGAGCTGGTCGACGCGGTCCGGCGGCAGGCGCGCGACGACGCGGAGCTCGACGAGGACGACGCGCTCCGTCCCGCGGGGGAGTTGGCGAACACGTCGCCGACACCGTTGTCGGTGACCGAGGTGCTCAACCGCGTGCCGCCGTTTCAGCTGGCCGAGCAGATCATCGCCGAGGCGCAGCGGATCGACGGGGTCGCGTCCGCAGCGGTCTACCTCGTCGATCTGGATGGTACGAGCATGCAGCGCCTCGCTGGTGCGGCCACGTTCCCCGACGCCATCGCGGTCCCGCTCGCGGTCGGACCGGAGATTCCGAGGGAGGGCTTCGAGCCGCTGCGGGAGCGGATCGAGGAGGCGCTGCCGGGAACGGCGGTCGCACCGCTGCTGCTCCGAGGCCGGGCGGTCGGTGTGTTGATGGCGGTCGGGCCGGCCGACGACGCGATCCGCGACCTCGCGCGCGAAGCGGCGGTCGCGCTCGCCATGGCGGGGGTCTACACCGACGCGATCGAGACCGGACAGCGGCTGCACCCGATCTCTGCAGCGGCGGAGATCCAGCAGATCCTGTTGCCGCCGCGGTTGGTCCGGATCACCGGGGCGACGCTGGCGGGCAACGTGCTGCCCGGCTACGAGATCGGCGGGGACTGGTTCGACTACGCCGAGAACGCCGACTGCACCTGGGTCGGGCTCGCCGACGTCGACGGTACCGGCGACTTCGCCTCCGCTGTCGCCGCGGTCCTGCTCGGCGCGTTTCGCGCCGCGAGGCATCGCAGCACCGATCCCGCCGTTGCGATGCGCGCGATGCACGAGGTGCTGGCCGGTATGCCCGCAGGGTCTGGTGGTGCGACGGCGACGATTGCGACCTGGAACGCCCCGGCCTCGCTCGTTCGCTGGGTGACCGCGGGAGAGATCGCGCCGATGCTGATCGACACCGAGGGCGAGATGGAGCTCCTGCAGACCGGGGTTCCGCGCCTCGGCGACCCGGACATGCCGTCCGAGCTCGAGGAGCACGAGCGGCGACTGCAGCCTGGGGAGCGGCTGCTGCTGCTCTCCGACGGCCTGCTCGGCCGCAAGACCCTCGACGGCGGGACTCTCGGCACCGCAGGCGTCCATGCCGCAGCGGTCAAGGCGCCGCACACCTCAGCCGCTGGGACGCTGCGGGCGATCGAGGACGTCGTGCGCGAGAACGTCAAGGACCCGTTGGGTGACGACGCGACGCTCGTCGTGCTCGCACCCAACGCATGAGACGCCCGGCACTCGAGGTCGCCCGCTCCCGGGAGCGGACGACCTCGAGAGCTGTCAGGTGCTGCTGGGCGTCTGCTGCTTGACGTCGGACGCGGCGGACTGTGCCTGGTCCTTCGCTTCGTCCTTGACCTGCGCGGCGTGCTCCTGCCCGGACTGCTGCGCCGTCTCCTTCACGTCGGCCGCCGCCTGTTGGGCGGTGTCCTGCAGGTCACCGGCGACCTGCTGCGCGGAGTCCTTGGCGTCGGTGACGGCCTGCTCGACGTGCTCGCCGGCGGTCTGCGCGACCTCCTGGGCGACCTGCTTGCCGTGGTCGATCGCCGTCGACGCTGTCTCCTCGACGGACTGCCGGACGCTCTGCGCCGCGGGCCCGATCTGCTCCTGCTCGACCTTCGTCGTCGGGATCAGCATTCCGGCGATGAAGCCGACGGCGGCGGCGCCGATGGCGAGGCCGAGGGGGTTGTCCTGCGCCAGGCCGCCGGCGCGGCGGGCCTGCTGCTTGACCTGGCCCTTGTCCGGGGTCGCGTCAGAGACGGTGGACGCGTGGTCCTGAACGGTCCCGGCGACCTTGTCGGTCACCCCGGTGATCCGCGACTTGACGGCGCCGACGCGGTCGCCGACGGCCTCCTTCGTCCTCGCGGGGACATCGGCCTTGTACGCCAGCGCGTCGGCGGTCTCGCCGAGGCGCTCGCGGGTCTGCTCTACCTCGTTGCGGATGTGCTGCGCGTCTTCGCCCATTCGACATCCTCCTTCACGGTCTCGATGGTCTGCTCGGGGACGGGGGGCGTGGCCTTCTGGATCCGGCCCTTCCCCATCAATGCTGCGACGGCGGCGATCACGGCGTAGATCGCCATGACGATCGCGGCCGCGATCCACGTCTTCATGCCGGTCGCCAGGAGGGCGATCAGCAACGTCGTGAACGCCGCGAACGCAAAGAACCCGAAGAGCGCGGCGGCACCGAGCAGCCCGGCACCGGCGCCGAACGTCTTCGCCTTCGCGGTCATCTCGGTCTTCGCCAGCTCGATCTCGAGCTTCACGAGTTGCGAGGTGTCCTCTGACAGCCGCTTGAACAGCTCGCCGGTCGGCGCAGTTCGCAGCTCGTCCTGTGTCGGATACTGCTCCGGGGTGCCCATCACGACCCCAGCGGGTTGGCGTGCGTCCCGGTCGGCGGCACGTAGCCCGGAGTAGGGGCGGAGGCGCTGGACGCGGCATCCGCAACAGGCGTCGCGGAGGGAGCGGGCGCGGGCAGCGACGTGCGGCCCGGTCCGCTCCCACCGCGTTGGATCGTCCGCTCGGCGCTGGAGGCCTTCAACGCGCGTGAGGCGGCGAACCCGATGGCGAGGCCGCCGAGCGCGGCGGCCCACGGGTTGCGGCGCGCGAAGTCCTCGACGTCGGAGAGCAACGACTGCCCGTCGGTGCGCTGGAGGTAGGACCCGGCCTTCTCGGCCTGCAGCGCGGCCTGGTCGGCGAGCTTCGCCGGCGCGTCGTTGCCTTGCTCGCGCAGGTGATCGCTGATGGACCGCAGGTCGCCGGCGGTCGCCGTCGCGCGTTCGCCGGCCTCGGTGGAGCGCTGGTCCAGTTGCGCGTGGATCTGCTGTCTGGCCTGGCCGGCGGCGTCCTGCGCCTTGGCCTGCGCCTGGTCGGCGGCGTCAGAGGCCTTCGCCTTCGCCGTTTGGGCCGCGTCGGCGGCCTTCTCCTGCGCATCGCCGGTCGCGTTGGAGATGTGGTCCTTCGCAGCGGACGTCGGGGGCTGATCTGCCATGGGGGGATCCCGGGTCGAGTGAAACGGTGGGCACCGGTCGTGCCGGTGGCGTCGTGCATCGGGCTACCCACCCCGCATTTCCCCAATCGGCCCGACGACCTTGGGCGTGGCCGGTCGGGCGCACGGGGGTAGCGCGGTGGCGCTGCGGGTAGCCGCCCGATGCACCCACCGACCGGCGGTCTCGTTTCCGAGTTCGCCGGACCACCCGACGGAGACGAGAGAGCGCGATGCCCACCATCGATGAGGTCCGCAGCTGGCGTGGCCGGCACGTGGTCGGAGACGACGGCCACAAGATCGGGACGATCGACGAGCTGTACGCCGACGACCAGACCGGCACCCCGGCCTGGGCCCTCGTCCACACCGGCCTGTTCGGCCGCAAGTCGTTGTTTCTGCCCATCGCCGACGCGACGCTGGACGGCGACGACGTCCGTGTCCCGTTCGACAAGGCATTCGTCAAGGACGCGCCCGGCATCGAACCCGACGGCCACCTCACCGCCCACGAAGAGGACCAGCTCTTCCGCTACTACGGCCGCCCCACAACCACGCACGACGACACGCACCGCCACGCAGACGGCGGGGTGACCCCGGCCGCCGCCCGGACGACCCAGTCCACCTCGGAGAACCAGACCGGCCCGGCAGGCCCGGTCCAGGCGCCTGGCGGTCTGCCGGGTCGCGCCCGCGACGTCGACGGGGCGATGACGCTGTCGGAGGAGCAGGTGCACGTCGGCACGCGCGAGCTGCCGGCGACGAAGGTCCGGATGCGAAAGGTCACCGTCACCGAGGACGTGCAGATGACCGTGCCCGTCACCCGCGAGGAGGTCCGGCTCGAGGAAGTCCCCATCGACGCCCCCGACGACCCCGACACGCTCACCGACGGCGAGGTCACACTCCGCCATGAGGTACCGGTCGTACAGACCCGCACGGTCGACAGCGAGCGCGTCCGCCTCGAAAAGGACCGCGTGACCGAACAGGTGCAGGTCACCGAACCCGCCCGCCGCGAAGAGATCGACGTCCAACACACCCGCACCGACGACACACCCCCGCCCGCCTGAGCCGCCGATCCCGCGGGATCGGCGGCTGCTTCGGGGCGACGGCCGGGCATCCGGTACGGCCACGGAACGCGTAGAAGCAGAAGGCACGGCCGGCGCCACACTCGCGGGATCAACGCAGCGACGCCGGCCGCGCCATCCCGGTGGCTGTCCATCCTCCGCAACGCCAAACCCGGTGCGGGACCAAGCGGTCCTGGCGGGTCGACCGGTGCGGGTCTCGACCGCGATGCGTGAGTCTTTACGACTGCCGTCGGAAGTGGCATCGTCCAGAGAGGTGCACGCTCCGCGGCTCAGGCTTCGGCGTTCACGACCCAGGCCGGACAGCGTCCGGGGGCGATGTTGGAGATGGGGTCCGTGACGAGGCGGATGGCGTCGTCGATGTGGCCTTCCACCCTGGAGCGATCAACGTCACCGGCGCGAGCGGCGTTTGGGAAGCGGGCTGCGTCCGTGGCGACCTCGCGGACCGCAGCGCAGTCCTGCGCCCCCTGATGACCCTGGGAGGCCATCAGGGGGAGTCGTTCACGCTGCCAGCGGAGGCAGGTCGCCTTCCGTGACGTGGTCGTTCATGCGATCGACGGCGCCGGAGAGGATGCGGGAGACCTGCATCTGCGACACGCCGATCTGCTCGGCGATCTCACGCTGCAACATCTCGCCACCGAACCGCATGCGCACCACGTTGCGGTCGCGGTCGTTCAGTGCGGTCATGGCGTCCTTGACCGTCTCTGCGGCCTCGACCCGGGCGTAGCCGGGATCGAACGCGCCGTGGGTGTCGGCCAGGTCGCGCGCCTCGCCGGCGGGCGCGTCGAGCGACAACGCACGGTAGGACCGTCCGGCCGTTCGTGCTTCGCGGACCTGCGCGACGGGGACCTCGAGCTCGAGTGCGACGTCCTCGTCGGCCGGTTCGCGGCCGGTCTCGATGGTCATCGTCCGGCGCGTGAGTTGGACCTTCTGGTCGAGCTCCTGAACCGATCGAGGCACGTGGACGGCCCAGGTGTGGTCGCGGAAGTGCCGGCGGATCTCGCCGGTGATATTCGGGACCGCGTAGGACACGAACCGGTGCCCGCTGTCGCGGTCGTACCGCTCGATCGCCTTGGTCAGGCCGACGAGGCCGGCCTGGATCAGGTCGTCCATGTCCTCGCCGCGGCCGCGGTACCTGCGGGCGATCGACTTCACCAGCGGCATGCACCGCCCGGCGAGTTCCTCGCGAGCGAACGTGTCGCCGTGCTCCTGATAGCGGCGCAGCAGATCCATATCGATCTGCTCACGACGCGAAACCTCTTGCAGCATGTCCGTACCTCGGTAGTTCGAGAGTCCGGAGCGAACCGCGACGAGACGAGGGGAACGTCTCTACGGCACCGCACCTGCTGTTTCGTGAACCCGACCGCCGTCAGGACCAAGGCCCTGTGTGCGTGCTACCGAGCCGCCGCCCCCTCTTGAGAAGGACGAACGACCGTGGCCGCCGCTCCACGTCGACGAGTTCGTGGCCGGAAGTACAGCAGAACCGGCACACCCAACGGACGCAACATTCGTCCAAATGATCCCGAATCGATACCGGACGGATACGAAAACGCAGCGCCGCATCCGCCGGGCGCTCCTCGGCATTCTGGCCCGAACGGCCCCGCCCGCCCCGGGTGATGCAAGATGACAGCGAGACGGTCCGCGCCGCATTTTCGACGCGGACCGCCGTGCCGAGCGTCTTCCCACCCTGCCGCTTCGGAATCAGGAATCCAGCGGCTTCGCGACCGGCGGAGGGCCCGAGCGGGCCGGCAGCCCCGCGCGGACGGGGCGTCAGGTTCGTGATTCGGGTTCGAGGAGGAACCCGTCGATCGCGGTGCCGTCCCGGCCGTTGAACCCGGGGACGTAGCTACGAACCTCCCGGCCGGTGACACGTTCGACCACGGCACACAGCTCCGTCTCGATGCTGCGCTGCATCCGGTCGTGAACGGCGGTCAGCATCTCGAGCTCGCCGATCCTGACCAGATGGTCCTGGCCCGGGGTGTTGACCTCCTCGAGCACCACGAACACGGCATCGGGCAGGATCATGGCCACGATCTTCGTCGGCCCCCGCCCGTAGACGTCCTTATAGACGAGGGCAATCCCGTTGGCTATCTCTTGCGTCGGCACGGCGCGTAATCGTTCTGTCGTCGGGGGCTCGCCAACCGGAGCCCGGCCGCGCGAATGTGGAACATCCGTCGCCCCGGGGGATATGGGCGCAAGGATTCTACGTCCTGCCCTGCGTCTCAGTTGCTCGACGAGCGACCAAACGAGACGGCCTCACCGCCCACGCGGGAGGGCGGCCCCTGCGAGCACGCTTTTTCGCGCGCCAGCCCTGAATTCCGGCCGGCCCTCGCCCTGCGTGAGCGCATAGCCACCCACACCGCTGGCCACCGACGGCGCCGCGTCTTGCGTGGAGCGGCCGTGCGAGGCGCACCCATGCGGTCCGCTGGCGCGGACTAGCTGTAAGGGCGAGCGAGCCCACGAACCGGCGACGACAGAGGCGCTTCACTACCGCGCACGGCAGCGCGAGACGTCCGCGATCCGCGTGTTGTCAGGGTCCCTGATCCGAGGGCGGCGGGGCGCTCGGCCGGACGTGGTCGGCGAGCGGGCCCGGCACGGGCGGCCGGCCGACCGAGGTCCTCTCCGGCGCAGCTCGATCATCGGGCTCGGTGGCTCCGGCCCCTCGAGCGGCAAGGACCGCGGAAGCGATGACTTCGAGCGACTTCTGCGTCTCGTCGAGTTGACGGACCAGGGTCAGCAGCGAGCTATAGACCCGTCGGCGGCTCTCGGTTTCTTCCGGTGATGGAGGGGCGTGCGCCCCGGGGATCCTTGGGCGACGGGAGTCATCGGTCACGGGAGGGTCATGCCCCTAGGGTTGGTGTAAGAGGCGGGTGGCCGGGGCGCGCGAAGCGCGTTCCGGCCACCGCGGTGCTCATGATCGTCGGACTTCTTCAGGGTTCGACAACAGTGAGGTGGCCGCGATGGCCGGAGTGGACAGGATGACGATCGAGTCGGTCGTTGAGAAGGTGCTGCGCGAGGAGCACATGGACGTGATCAAGGAGAGCGTGCGGCTGGTGGCGCAGGAGCTGATGGACGCCGAGGTGTCGGAGCTGATCGGTGCCAAGCGCGGCGAACGCCGGCCCCAGGATCGAGCGACGCATCGCAACGGCTACCGGTCCCGGCAGTGGGACACCCGGGCCGGCGAGATCGAGCTGCAGATCCCGAAGATCAGGCAGGGCAGCTACTTCCCGGGGTTCCTCACGCCGCGCAAGCGGTCCGAGCAGGCGCTTGTGGCAGCGATCGCGGGAATGTCCTCACTTCTGATCATCGAAATTCCCCACCTTCGAGCAGCGTGATGGCCGGGGCGTCGGGGGCGGTGAGCGCGTAGCGTGTGAAGTTGATCGCTATCTGGCGCGGAACTCGCAGCGCTATCTGGCGCCGCGCCAGCGTCCCAGAAGAGATGGTCTTCCGGGACGAGCGAGACCTGGTCGCTTCGGTGCTGGTCCCGACAGCCTGGCCTGACGCTCCCCAAACGTGCGACGGGCCCCTGGCGATACGTCCCGCGTCGCCGCGGAGGGTGACGAGCTCCGCGACGTGAGGATCGCTCC
>WLOB01000082.1 GCA_009699505.1 Actinomycetota bacterium
CCGGAGCGGGCGTGGTGCTCAGGCGTGCCCGAAGCGGATGTCGGGCAGCACCTTCGCCAGCGACCTCGGCGTCCACCACGCCCACTTCCCGAGCAGCCGCAGCGCGGCGGGCAGGAGCAGCAGGCGGATCAGGAACGCGTCCAGCAGGACGGCGACGCCGAGGATCACGCCCATCTCCTTCGGCGGGATCGGGCCCGAGAGCGAGAAGGTGAAGAAGATCGCGACCATCACCGCCGCGGCCGCGAAGATCACCCGACCGGACCCGGCGAGGCCGCCGATCATCGCCTCGCGCGGGTTGTGGGTGAGGTCCCAGCGCTCCTTGGCGGCCGAGAGCAGGAAGACGGTGTAGTCCATCGAGATCGCGAAGATCATCGCGAAGAAGAAGACCGGCGCCCAGGCGTCGAGGAAGCCCTGGGAGTCGAAGCCCAGCACGCTCGCGCCGACGCCGTCCTGGAAGACCAGCCGGCCGACCCCGAACGCCGCACCGACGGCCAGCAGGTTCGTGACGACGCCGACGGCGGCGATGATCGGCGCCTGCAGCGCGAGCAGCAGCAGCAGGAACCCGAGGCCGAGGACCACGCCGACGACGACCGGCGTCCGCGACGAGAGCGCGGCCTCGAGGTCGTGGTTCTCGGCCGGCTGACCGCCGACCTTCGTGCCGGCGGGCAGCTCGGCCCGCAGCCGGTCGATCGTCGTCCCCAGCGCGGGGTCCGACGCGTCGACGTTCGGGAGCACCGGCACCACGGCCACGCCGCCGGTGCCGTTCATCGTCGCCATCACCCGCGAGATCCCGCGGTCGGAGCCGGCAGCCTTCGCCACCGCGGCCGCCTCGCCCGACGTCGTGACGAGCTGCAGCTGTCCGGGCGCACCGGGACCGAAGGCCTGCTTCACCAGGGCGTAGCCCTGCGCGGAGCCGTCCTCGGACGGCACGACCTTGATCGACGGCATGCCGGTCTTGATGCCGAGCACGGGGATCATGACCACGAGAAGCAGGATCAGCGCGAGACCGCCGAGCTTCTTGGGGTGCTTCCATATGGTGGTCGCCCAGGCCTCGAAGCGCGGGGAGCGGGCCTCCCCGGAGCGCAGCCACGGCAGCGCACCCTTGTCGACCTTGCCGTCCAGGCGGCCCAGCACGGCCGGCAGCAGCGTCAGGGTCGCAGCGAGCACGAAGATGACGGCGAGCATGATCCCCAGCGCCATCGACCGGAACGCCGGGCTCGGGACCAGCATGACCGCGGTCAGCGAGATCAGGACGGTGATGCCGGAGAACAGGACGGCCTTGCCGGCGGTGTCCATCGTCTCGGTCACTGCCCGCACGGGGTCGCCGTGCTCGGCTCTCGCACTGCGGAAGCGCATGACCATGAAGAGGGCGTAGTCGATGCCCAGCGCGAGGGCGAACATCATCGCGAAGTTGAACGCCCAGACCGAGATGTCGAGCACCTGCGCGCCGAGGAACAGCGACCCGGCGGCGGCGACCAGGCCGGTGATGGTCAGCATCAGCGGCAGCCCGGCGGCGACCAGCGACCCGAACGCGACGACGAGGATCGCCATCGTCACCGGCCAGGAGATCACCTCGCTCTTGAGCATCGCGGTGAGGTTGGCGTGGTTGAAGTCCGACCACAGGCCCGACGCGCCGGTGAGGTGCACCTCGACCCCGTCGGCGCCGGCCTTCTCGAGGCCCTTCTTGGCGTCGTCGGCGGCGCGGACCATGTCGTTGGACGTGCCCGCGGCGGCACCCTGCACGATCGCGGTGTGCCCGTCCTTCGAGATCGACATCCCGGGCTGCGGAGGAACGACGCGGCCGACGAACTCGGTGTCCTTCAGCGTCGCCTCGGTCTTGGCGATCGCAGCCTGGAAGGCCGGGTCGGTGGCGGTCTGCGTCTCCGAGTGGACCACGACCTGCAACGCGGAGCTGGAGAGCCCGCCGACGTTCTTGTCGATCAGCTGGCGGGCCTGGACGGACTCCGACCCGGAGGCCTCCCAGCCTGCACCGGAGAGGGCGGACTCGACGCGGGGGGCGAAGACGGCGAGGACCAGGACGAGGATGCCCCAGCCGATCGCGACCTGCTTGAAGTGGGTGGCGGTGTAGCGGCCCAGACGGCCGATCGGACCAACGGTGCTCATCGAATCCTCCGATCACATGCGGGCTGAAGGCCGAGGACACGACTCATCACCAGCGACGCCGGGCAGGCCCCGACGGCGACGAAGACCCACTGATTCAGACCGACGAAGACGGTCAGCAGGAGAAACCACTGCGAGATCGAGACGGCCAGGAGGACGGAGACGATCGTCACGGTGCCGGCCATCAGAAACAGTGCCCGCTCCAGCGGCCACCGCGAAGAACGGGTCGCCGGCGCGGCGGGAACGATGGTCGGGGCGCTCACGACGTCGCCTCGGTCTGGCCACCGAGGAGCGCGTCGAGCTCGTTGAGCTGCTGACGCAGGCCGCCGCACACGAGCTCGCAGATCGCGAACACCGACTCGTCCTGGATCGCGTAGCGCACCGCGGTGCCCTCCTTGGTCCGCGAGACGATCCCGGCTTGGTGCAACACGCCGAGGTGCTTGGACACGTTCTGCTGACTCGCGCCCAGCGCGTCCTTGAGCTCGCCGACCGTCGACGGGGTGTCGCGGAGGTGGTCGAGCAGGCGGATGCGCACCGGGTCGCCGATGACCCGGAAGCGCTGCGCGATCAGCTCGACGAGAGGTTCAGGGATCGGGCGGGGCATCTCCATAGTCACCACTTTACTACTGAACCGTTGTGAAAGCAATTCGTACGTAGAGCACTGAAAGTAGATACGGTGCTGTCGATGGTTCGACGAGTCCTCACCGCCCTGCGGGCGACGAGCACCCGAGCGCGGCTGCTCGCAGCAGCCCTGCTGGTAGCCGTCGTGGCGGTGATCGGCTTGGCGCAGTCCGATCCTGCTGCCAGGACACCGCGCGGGACGCCCCCGTCGGCGGTGGCGGTGCAGAGCGCGGCGGCCCGGGCACCGGCCCCGATCCGGAGGCTGTACCGCCAGCACGGCCAGCTGTTGCATCTGAACGGCGACGCGTTCGTGGCGAAGATGAAGGCCCTTCAGGGCCACGTGGTCCTGATCAACAAGTGGGCGTCGTGGTGTGCGCCGTGCCGGCGGGAGTTCACGCTCCTGCGCCGCGCGGCCGCTCGCTACGGCGATCGCGTCGCGTTCCTGGGCCTCAACGCCGCCGACAAGGCGCAGAACGCGCGGCGGTTCCTCAAGACCAACCCGACGATCTACCCGCACGTGCAGGACCCCGACGAGCAGATCGCCGGTGCGTTTCAGGCCGGCGGCGTGTTCCCGCAGACGATCCTCGTCGACGCCACCGGTGACGTGACGGCGATCAAGGCCGGCGAGTTCACCACCGACCGTCAGGTCGACCAGTTCCTCCGACCCCATCTCACCCAGAACCGATGAGCGCTGAGCACGAGATCCTTCCCGCTTCGACCCGCGGCGCCGCACGGCTCTCCCGCCGGCCCGGGAGGCGCTCGCAGCCCTACCCGATCACCTTGGTGGACCTCGAAGCGTTCGTCGTCGGCGTCAAGCACGGCACCACCGCCGCGGCCGCGGCCGAGCTGGACGTGACCGCAACGTCGTTGGTTCGCCGGATCCGCAAGCTCGAGCAACGCGCCGCGGTCGTCCTCGCCGAGGGGCTGCCGTCCGAGGTCCGACCGACCGAACTGGGCCACCAGCTGTTGCCGATGGCCAAGCGGGCCGTCGACGACCTGCGGAGGATCGACGCGTTCATCACCGAGCACCACGACGCCGAGCTCGCCGCCGACGCGCGCTACCGCCCCCGCTGAACGACCCCGCCGCCTCCCACCGGACCCACCCGATGGGTCCGGCGCACATCCAGCCAGCCCTCCGATCCAGGGACGATCGCCTCGTGTCGCTCTACGCCCCCGTCTTCACCGCCATCTACGACCCTCTCCTCGCCTGGGGCGAGCGGACCGGCATGCGTGACCTCCGCCGCGACGTGCTCTCCGGCGCGACCGGTGAGGTCCTCGAGCTCGGTGCCGGTACCGGCCTGAACATCAACGCCTACCCGCCGACGGTGGCGAGCCTGACGCTCACCGAACCCGAGGCCTCGATGGTCAAACGTCTTCAACGGCTCGGCGGCCACCCTCGCGTGGTGCAGGCCGGCGCCGAGGACCTCCCGTTCGATGAGAACGCGTTTGACACGGTCGTGAGCACGCTGGTGCTCTGCACCGTCGAGGACCCCGACCAGGCACTTCGGGAGGTCCGCCGGGTCCTTCGTCCCGGCGGGAGGCTGCTGCTCATCGAGCACGTCCGCTCGTCGAGGCCGCGCCTGGCCCGGATCCAGGACCGGCTGCACCGTCCGTGGCGGGCGATCGGCTACGGCTGCAACTGCAACCGCGACACCATAGAAGCGCTCCGGAACGCCGGCTTCGACACCACCGCCCTTCGCGACGCCCGGTGGCGGCGGATGCCCGCGATCGTCCGGCCGCTCATCGCGGGTTCCGCTCAGGCGGCGTGAACCAAACACGCCGCGCCGCCTCTCTGTGTATTCCCACGCCGTACTCCACGCCCCGGCCGTCAAGAGCGAAGGGCTAAGTCGAGAGGTTAAGGGTGCGGGCCCAGATCGCGGTGAGGGAGTCGATCGCGAGTTTGTCCTCTTCGGGGTCGTCGTTGAGGACACGCTGGTAGTAGACCCGTTCGACCATCCAGACCAGGGCGTCCGCGGTGCCGCGGGCCTGCGTGGCGGGGAGACCGTCGCGTTCGAGACGCTGGGCGGTGGCGGCGATGAACCTGCCGATCTCGTCGTGCCAGTACGTCGCGATCACGGCGTCGTAGGTCGTGGCTTCGATGAGCGCACGCAGCAGCGCGCTGGATCGACGATAAGCGTGCAGGACCTGAGAAAGCGCGCGTTGCAGTTCGGCGCTGCCGCCGGGGCCCTCCAGCCAGGTGGTGGTGCCCCGGAAGAGCTCCTCGACGAGGCGGCTCGTGGCGCTCATCAGGAGGTCGCGCTTGTCGCGGAAATAGAAGTAGAACCCGGTGCGGGTGTGTCCCGCTCGTTCGGCGATCTTGCTGATCGACAGTGACGCGTACGGAGTCCCGTCGGTGAGCAGAGCGACGACCGCTTCGATCAGTTCCGCCTCAGCGCGCCCTCGAGCTTCAGGGTCGTCGCGCTTCGAAAGGACCGCCATCAGCTGATCGTACGGGCAAGGGCGCCCGAACACCCAATAACGGTAGGGGGGTTCAGCAGCATTTACGTGTCACGAACGCTGAGAGTGTCGATGACCTTGCGGATGCCGTCCTGACCGACAAAGGCCGGAGGCCAGAGGAGCACGTCGTCGTAGACCGCGGCCCGTTCCTCGTAACGGTCCCGAACCTCCTGCGGAGTTCCGGCGAGGGCGATCGTGTCGATCATCTCGCGGGAGACTGCAGCGACCATGCTGGGGAAGTCGCCCTGCTTCCACGCTTCGCGGATCGCGGCGACCTCGCTCAAGAACCCGTGGTGCTCGTGGATGCCCTGGTAGGTCTTCACCGTGCTGTTGAAGGCGATGACCGCCGCGGCCTGCTGTCGGGCGACGTCACCGTCCTCATCGATGCAGCAGGTCAGGTAGCCGACCAGCGGCGGAGCCGGACGACCTGCGCGTCGTGCCCCCTCGGCCAGGGCGGGCCGGACGACGTGCTCGATGTAGGAGGCGGTGAAGAGCGGGTGGCCGACCAGGCCGTCGGAGACCCGGCCTGCGGCCTGGATCATCCGGGGGTTCACACCGGCCATCAGCAGCGGCACGTCGGGGCGCAGCGGTGGATCGACGGGCACGGTCGGCTTGACGTTCACGCGGTAGAACCGGCCCTCGAAGGCCTGCGGTCCCTCATGCAGCCGCCAGAGCTTGCGGACCAGCGGGAGGAGCTCCTCCATGCGCGGGGCGGGGTGCTCGCCATCCAAACCGTGCCAGTTCTGCTGCATCCGCTTCGTACCCGTCCCGAGACCGAATCGCAGGCGTCCCTCGGAGAGCTCGTCGAGGTCCCGGATCTCGGCGGCGAGAACGACGGGGGTGCGGCCGAAGGCGTAGGCGATGGCAGTGCCAACACCGATGGTCGAGGTCGCCTGGATAATCGCGCCGAGCGGCACGGTCGCGGAGCGGTGGTGGAACTCCGTGGTCCAGACCGACGAGAAGCCGGCGTCCTCCGCCCACCTTGCGGCCTGAATCTGGTCCCGCAAGGGGCCGGGAGAGAGAACGATCGACGGTGCGCGCACGAGATGCCTTTCGAGTCAGGGACGTCCGAGCGCCGCAGGGTCCGACTGTGACCTTCGGCACTCGCGGTTGACGATACACGCTGCTTGTCACTATGTTCGACACTATGTCAACGCGCCGAGCTTAGGGCGCTCGCGGCGGCGTCCAGCACTTGTGCCCTCGTTTTGCGATGGCGCCTGCAGCTGGGGATCCTCGGCGAGAGACTGTGAAGCGTTCCCCGAACATGACGATCAGCGACGAGTCGACCTACGTGATCCGGCAGCTCACCAGCCAACCGATGCTCCCGGGCGCCCTGAACCAGTGAGCACCCTGCCGCCTAGGACGCCGACCTCGTTGTCGCCGACGCCGTCGGTACGAGCACAGGCGTTCCCACACCGCCGAGCGGGCCATTGCGGGTCCGGAGCCTTGCGCGACCTGCTCGAGTTCCATGGCCTGGACTACGGGCACGGGCCGCTGAGCGAACCGATGGTTTTCGGGCTCGCCGGTGGACTGGGGTTCTTCTTCTCCGACCAGGTGCCCGGGATCCCGTTCTACCTCGTCGGTCGCACCGGGTCGATGGAGCGGGACATCGGCGAACACCTCGCGGCGCCCGTGACGTTCGAGCAGACCGACGATGCCGCACAAGGGTGGGAGTCGGTGAAAGCCGCGATTGATCGCGGAGACCCGCCGATGGTGTGGGCGGACATCGGCGAGCTGGAGTACCTCCGCGTCCGGATGCGCAACACCCGTCACGACATCGTGATCGTCGACCACGACGAAGGCCGTGGGATCGCGTGGGTCGCCGACAATGACCGCGAGGACCTTCAGGCCTGTTCCTTGGACAGCCTGCACCGCGCGCGCAACTCCCAGTCCTTTCCCGCGCCGACCCGCAACGCGATGTTCACGTACCGGTGGCCGACCGAGCTACCAGCGCTGGCCGACGTCGTCCGCGATGTGGCGTCCGCGACGTCCAAGAACATGCGCCAGAGCGCCCAGACGGTCGGAAGTCTCGAGGGCCGCACCGGACTGGACGGCGTCGAGTACTTCGCCGGCACCTTCGGTGACTGGCCGGCTCGTTTCGGTGACCGACTTCCCGAAGCGCTCGACACCCTCGCGGTCCTGATCATCAAGGCCGGGACCGGCGGTGCGATGTTCCGCTCGCTGCAGGCCGGCTACCTCGAAGAGACCGCCGAGCTCCTGGACGACGCCACGGTCCGATCCGCTGCCGAGCGCTACCGCACCCTCAGCGACGCCTGGGAGGCACTCGGCGCCCGAGCCGCAGCGCACGAGGTCGCCGAAGCACGCGACGTCATCCAGCAGATCCGGCGCCTCGAGCCCGAGGCGCTCCAAGCGCTGGAGCGCACCATATGAAGGTCGCCGCGGACGGCACGATCCCCGAACACCACCCCAACTGCCTCGGCTGTGGCTCGCAGAACCCCGCCGGGATGGGTCTCCGCCTCCGGGTCGACGGCGACCTCCTGCGCGGGACCATCACGTTTGACCGCCGGCACGAGGGAGCCCCCGGCATCGTGCACGGCGGGGCGGTCGCAACGGTGCTGGACGACTCCCTCGGGTCGCTCCTGATCGTGCTCGGCACACCGGCGGTTACCGCGAACCTGAACGTCAGCTTCCGCGCACCCGCGCTCCTCGAGCGCCCGATGCAGATCGAAGCATGGGCGGTCGGCCGCGACGGTCGCAAGCTCCACCTCCACGGACGGCTCCTCGACAACGAGACCGTCATCGCTGAAGCCCAGGCCCTCTTTTTGATCGTTGACGTCACCCACTTCGAAAGCGGCGGACACGCACTCCTTCCCGGGTGGGAGGACTGGAGCCCCGCATCCGATCCGAGCCCCGATGCCTGAACCCCCACTCCTGTCGGGTCCTAGCAGCGACACGCCCGCGGAGGTTCCGACCGAAGCAGGCCCCGCACATGCGAAGCGCCTTTGCTCGATCGACCAACGCTCTCGATCGGGTCACGAAGAACGTTCCCCCTCACCCGATGACTCCGGGACCGCGCGCGTTGTTCTGCACCGCGATAAGAGGGGCGCTCGAGCGTGAACAAGAACCGTCCGCACCCCGTGCAGATCGGGGTCATGGTGGCGTTCGCGCTGTCGTGCTTCGGTCTGTTGCTGTTCCTCTGGACGAGCTTCGGTGGCCCCGTGCCGCTCAAGGGCCGGCCGTACCAGGTGAAGACGGCGTTCGCGCAGGGCACGCAGCTGGCCGGGTACGCCGACGTCCGCGTCAGCGGTGTGACCGTGGGCAAGGTCACGACGATCGTGCGCGAGGGCGGCAAGGCCAAGGTCACGATGAAGATCGAGCCGAAGTTCGCGCCGCTGCCCAAGGACACTCGGGCGACCTTGCGGACGAAGACGCTGGTCGGCGAGACGTTCGTGAACCTCTCGTTCGGGTCACGCAAGGACCAGATCGGCCGACGGGCGTTCATACCCGACGGTGGCACGATCCCGGCGCAGAACATTCAGCCGACGGTCGAGCTGGACCAGATCCTCGACGCGTTCGACGAGAAGACCCGCAAGGACCTCAAGGTCGTGCTGACCTCGATCGCGAAGGGCACCGAGGGGCAGGGCAAGAACCTCAACGCGGCAGTCGGCCAGGTCGCTCCGCTGGCCGAGGGTGCTGACGGGCTGTTCGACCTCCTCAATCGGCAGTCGGCCGAGGTGCGGTCGGGCAGCCGCGACTTCGCGACGACGTTCGCCGCGGTCGGCCGGCGCTCCGGTGCAATCCAGGGCATCGCCGAGGGCGGGCGGCAGCTGCTGGAGACGACCTCCGCGATCACGCCGGCGCTGCGCGACACGCTGCGCACGCTGCCGTCGTTCGGACGCGAGACCCGCCGCTTCATGACCACCGTCGAGGCGACGTCCCGTGCGGCGAAGCCCGCGATTGCGGACCTGCGGCCCGTCACCCCGCTCGTGCGTCCCGCGCTCCAGCGGCTCGCCGTCCTGGCTCCGCAGCTGGAGCAGACGCTCGTCGAGCTGGACCCGGTCCTCAAGCGCGTGCGTACGGGGATGCCGCCGATCCGTCGGCTGCTGAACGCGCTGCGTCCGGTGTCCGACGGGCTGGAGCCCCTCACGCAGGACCTGCTGCCGATCGCGCGCTTCGTGAACCTCTACAAGCGCGAGCTGTCGGTGACCTTCGCTAACACCGGCGCGGCGACGCAAGCTACCGCCCCCGACGCGCTCGGCGTGCAGCGTTCGTACCTGCGCCTCCAGCTGCCGATCAACGGTGAGACGGTGCAGGGCGCCACAACGCGCAACCCAAACAGCCGGTTCGCCCCGTACCCGCGTCCGGGCGAGCTCGAGCTGGCCGGCACCGGTCGAAACCCGTCGTTCTCGTGCGACCACACGGGCAACGCTTCGGGCATCCTCACCGGGATCTTGGACCTGCCGGGCATGGGCGGCCCGCCGTGCGTTCCGCAAAAGAACTTCCCCGGGACTGACAAGGTCTATCCGCGCCTGGCGCCGGTGACGGCCGACCAACTCCGCTGACGGCCGGCGCGGGGGAGTGAGCCCCCCGGATGGAAAGGTCGACTAGAAGCCGAGAGTCAGCACCAGCCGCCGTTAGGAGACAGCTGCATTGAAGACCACCAAGTGCCATAGTCGCGTCGAGCCACAAACCAGCTCAGGTGGTCCGGAAACGCCCTCCAGCCCGCCATCTCTGGTTGTGCCCGTCCCCGGAGACCCGACGCCGTTGAGAGATGCCTCGCGACCGCCGGTGGGACCGGGAGCTAGTCGACGGGAACGACCGTGCGCCAGAGACGCTCGATGGCGCGGAGCAGGGCGGCCTCGGAGACGCGAGGCGAGGCGAGGTATTCGGTGAACGACCGCTCCGTCATCCACACCAGCGAGTAGGCGAGCGCCTCCGCATCCTCGCGCGCGAGGTCCGGGTCGGAGGTCGTGGCGCGCTGGACGGTGTTGACGATGAACCACTCGTGGAACTCGCGCCAGAAGACCGCGACGTCGGCGTCGTACGTCGCCGCCTCGACGACCGCTCCCACCGTCGCCTTGTGCGTGACAAACGCGCCCAGCACGCCCGTGAGGGTCGCTCGGAGGTCATCGGTGTCGTTGCGCAACCACGGCTGGGCCGCGGTCCGCGCATCCGTCTCGAAGCCGTCGCCCAGCGCCAGGATGAGCGCGCGCTTGTCCTGGAAGTACGAGTAGAAGGTCGGCCTCGAGACGCCGGCCCGTCCGGAGATCTCGCCGACGCTCAGCTCCGCAAAGGCGCGGTCCTCGCCCAGCAGCTGCACGGTGGCGTCGAGGATCTTCGCGCGGGTCTGGCCGCGCTGATCCTCAGGGCTCGTGGACCGGCGTGACAGGACAGACGACACCCCTTCGACGATACCGTATGACACACCCGGTTGACAGCTTGTAAAGCACTGTGGGAGGTTCGGTCGTACACCGTCCCTCGACTATCACGGACCCCCTCATGAGCACCATCGACCAGAACCTCGACGCCGTCCGCGTCGCCGACCCCGAGCATTGGCGTGAGGGCCCGCCGCTGGAGCTCTTCCGCGAGCTGCGGGCCTCCAGCCCGGTCCACTGGTCCGACGGCATGAGCTCGTTCCCCGACGAGCCGGGGTTCTGGTCGGTCACCAACCAGGAGCTCGTGCGAGAGGTCAGCCGCGACTGGAAGACCTTCTCGTCCGAGCTCGGCGGCATGGTCGGGATGCCATGGGTCCAGCTCGAGGTCCAAAACGGCATGTTCATCGGCATGGACCCGCCCAAGCACGACCGGCTGAAGTCGCTGTTTCAGCGCGGGTTCACCCCGAAGCGAACGGCCGAGCACGAGCCGGCGATCCGCGAGATCACCATCGGCGTCCTCGACGGCCTGACGGGGCGCGAGAGCTTCGACGTCGTCACCGAGCTCGCCGCGCCGGTCGTCTCCCGCGTGATCGGCTCGTTCATGGGGATCGACCCCGCCGACGACGCGATCTGGGCGCGGCTGATGAACCAGCTGGTCGGCGGCGACGACGCGGAGATGAACCCGGAGGGCCCGCAGTCGGTGATCGACAAGGTCATTCCCGAGATCGTGGGACGCTGCCAGGTCCTCATCGACGCGCGCCGCGCCGCGCCGACCGATGACCTCATGAGCATCCTCGTGCACGCCGAGATCGACGGCGAGATGCTCAGCGACTGGGAGATCGTGATGGGCTTCATCCTCCTGGTCACCGCCGGCAACGACTCCACGAAGTCCACCTTCTCCAGCGGCATGAAGGCGCTCCTGGAGAACCCCGGCGAGCGACAGAAGCTGATCGACGACCCGTCGCTGATCCCCAGTGCGGTCGAAGAATGCCTGCGGATGTTCCCGGCGTTCGCGCACTTCCGGCGCACTGCGACGAAGGACACCGAACTCGGCGGCACGCCGATCAAGAGCGGCGAGAAGATCATGATGTGGTACCCGTCGACCGGACGCGACGAGTCCGTCTACGAGGACCCCGACCGCTTCGACGTCCTGCGCAACCCCGAGCACCAGGCGTTCGGGGCCGGCGGCCGCCACTTCTGCCTCGGGACCGCCCTGGCGCGCCTGGAGCTGCGGGTCATGTTCGAGGAGACGCTCAAGCGCTTCCCGAACCTCGAGTTCGCCGAGCAGCCGCGCTACGCGACGGCGATCTTCGTCAACCAGCTCACGACCTTCCCGGTCACCACCAACGCCTGAGCCCGGTGCGGCAGACCGCCGCCCCCGCGCCGCCGGACCCGACGTCCGGCGGCGCCCGCCGCCGCACCCCGGGGACCCTCCCGGACCCTTTCACCGAACAGGAGATTTACGTGTACGACTACGTCATCGTCGGGGCCGGCTCTGCCGGCGCCGTCCTCGCCGCCCGCCTGACCGAGGATCCCACCGTCACCGTGGCGCTCCTGGAGGCCGGCGGTGCCGACACCGACCAGGAGATCCACATCCCCGCCGCGTTCGGCGCGCTCTTCAAGGGCCGCCTGGACTGGGACTTCCACACCGAGCCGGAGCCCGGCCTCAACGGCCGCCGCGCCTACCTGCCACGGGCGAAGGTGCTCGGCGGCTGCTCGTCAATGAACGCGATGGTCTACATCCGCGGAAACCGCGTCGACTACGACGAGTGGGAGACCCTCGGCGCTGAGGGCTGGAACTACGACGACGTCCTGCCGTACTTCAAGCGCTCCGAGGACCAGGAGCGCGGCGAGGACCTCTTTCACGGCACCGGCGGCCCGCTGCCGGTGCGCGAGAGCCGCTCGATGAACCCTGTCGTCGACGCGTTCGTCGAGGCCGCCAACCAGGCCGGACACGAGAAGAACCCCGACTTCAACGGCGCCCGCCAGGAAGGCTTCGGCCGGTACCAGACCACGCAGGAGAACGGCATGCGCGCAAGCACCGCCGTGCGGTACCTGCACCCCGTGACCGACCGCGAGAACCTGACCGTCCTCACCGAGGCCACGGCACTGCGCCTGCTGTTTGACGGCGACCGCGCGTCGGGCGTCGAGATCGATCACGCCGGCACGATCGAGGAGGTCCACGCCGCCCGCGAGGTCCTCGTCTGCGCGGGCGCCTACCAGTCCCCGCAGCTGCTGATGCTCTCTGGGATCGGTCCCGCCGAGGGTCTCGCGCCGTTCGGGATCGAGGTCCGCAAGGAGCTGCCCGTCGGTCAGGGCCTGCAGGACCACTGCATGCTGCTGATGAACTGGTCGGCGGACTACGAATCGCTCATGACCGCGTTGACGCCCGAGAACGTCGCCCAGCTACAGACCGAGGGCACCGGGCCGCTGACCTCCAACATCGCCGAGGCCGGCGGCTTCATCCGCACCCGCCCGGGCCTCAACGCACCCGACTGCCAGTTCCACTGCGCCCCGGCGCTGTTCTGGCAGGAAGG
>WLOB01000083.1 GCA_009699505.1 Actinomycetota bacterium
GAGCCCGACGCGTACGACAAGCGGTTCAAGCGCTGGAAGATGGAGGACCTCCCCATCGTCCCGGAGGAGTTCCAGCTCGTCGAGCGCGACGACTCCTCCAAGAAGCAGATGGCGGTCATCAAGAACCTCCTGTCGCGGGAGGACGTCGACCAGGTCATCAACGCCTGCGACGCCGGGCGCGAGGGCGAGCTCATCTTCAAGTGGGTGTTCACCGCGGGCGGCGGCACCCAGCCCGTGCAGCGCCTGTGGCTCTCCTCCATGACGGAGGCCGCCATGCGCCGCGCGCTCGGCGAGCTGCGGTCGCCGGACGAGCTCGTGCTGCTCGGCGAGGCCGCCCAGTCGCGCTCCGAGGCCGACTGGCTCGTCGGCATGAACGCCACCCGCGCGGCCACGATCCGCCTGCGCTCGAGCTTCGACGGCGCCGTCTCCCTGGGTCGCGTGCAGACGCCGACCCTCGCGATCCTCGCCCGCCGCGAGGAGGAGATCCGCGCGTTCGTGCCCGAGCCGTACTGGCTCGTGGACGCCCGCTTCGACGCGGGGGCGGGACCGGACGGCGGGAAGGCCCGGACGTACCTGGGCCGCCTCTACCAGGGCACGGAGCCCCGGCTGAAGACCGCGGAGGAGTCCGACGCGATCGCCGCGGCCGTCAAGGGCCGCACGGGCACGATCACCAAGCTGGACAAGGTGCGCCGCAAGGAGCGCGCGCCGATGCTCTACGACCTCACGTCGCTGCAGCGCGAGGCCGGCAGCCGTTTCGGGTTCACCGCCCGCCGCACCCTCGGCGCGGCCCAGCGCTGCTACGAGGAGCACAAGGCGCTGACCTACCCGCGTACGAGCTCGCGCTTCCTGACGACGGACATGATCCCCGAGATCAAGCCGACGGCCGGGCAGGTCGGCGTGCGGCCGGAGTACCGCGAGGCCGCCCGCTACGTGCAGGGCCTCGACTCCCTGCCGCTGGGCCGCGTCGTCAACGACGAGAAGGTCGCCGACCACCACGCGATCATCCCGACGAACGCGCAGCACGTCCTGGACAAGATGGGCGACGACGACCGCCGCATCTACGACATGGTCGTCCGCCGGTTCCTCGCGGTCTTCCACCCCGAGGCCGAGTTCGAGAACACCCGCATCGAGACGACGGTGCAGACGCCCGACGCGCCCGAGATCGCGAAGGGCCCGCACGTCTTCCGGACCCGCGGCCGCGTGCTGCTCGTGCCGGGCTGGCGCGGCGTGTACGGCGAGCTCGAGGAGGGCTCGGAGAACGAGGACGAGGGCGCCAACCAGACGCTGCCCAAGCTCGAGAAGGGCGAGGACGCGCAGGTCACGAAGGTCTCCTCGGACGAGAAGGTCACGAAGCCGCCGCGCCGCTACAGCGACGCGTCGCTGCTGGGCGCCATGGAGACCGCGGGCCAGCTCGTCGACGACGACGAGGCCCGCGAGGCGATGAAGGACGCCGGCATCGGCACGCCGGCCACGCGCGCGGCGATCATCGAGCGGCTCATCGACGTCGGCTACACGGAGCGCGACGGCCGCGCCCTGATGGTCACGGAGAAGGGCCTGAACGTCATCCGGCTCCTCGACGGCCACCAGCTGACCTCGCCGTCGCTGACGGGCGACTGGGAGTCGCGGCTGGCCAAGATCGAGTCCGGCGAGGAGACCCGCAAGGCGTTCATGGACGCCATCGCCGGCTTCGCCAAGTCGACCGTCGAGGAGCTCGACGCGAAGCTCAAGGACGTCCGGATCCCCCGGGCGAACCTCGGGCCGTGCCCCGTGTGCGGCCGCGACATCAGCGAGAACCGCAAGGGCTTCTCCTGCTGGTCCAAGGACGACCCGGGCTGCGGCTTCGTGATCTGGAAGAACAAGGCCGGCAAGACGCTGGCCCCCGTGGTGGCCAAGGAGCTCATCAAGACCGGCCGGACGATCAAGCCGGTCACGGGCTTCAAGAGCCGCGCCGGGCGCAGCTTCCGCTCCCGCCTGGCGCTGCACCAGACGGACGAGGGCAAGTGGCGCGTCGAGTTCGACGAGCCGTGGGCCCAGGACGGCCTGAAGAACCCGACGCCGGAGGAGATCGCCGCCGCGGAGGCCGCGACCGCCGCGGCCACGGGCGAGGCCGCCGTCGCCGTCGCCGCCGAGGCCCCGGCCGCGGACGGCTCCGACGTGGCGGCCTGACCCGCGAGGGTCGGGGCTCTCCGGGTGCGGTCCGCGTGGTCGTCCGCCCCGGAGTCCCCGTGGGACGCGTCGTGCAGGCCGTCCGGCCGTCCTGAGACGGTCGTGGGGTGACGCTGCAGCTCGTCACCGGGCCGACGAACGCCAGCAAGGCGGGTGTCGTGCTCGGCCTGGTGCGCCGATGGGGGGCGGAGAACCGCGGCCCGGTGCTCGTCGTGCCGACCGGTCCCGACGCCGACCGCTACCGCCGGGAGCTCCTCCGGGTCTCCGGCGGCGTGGCCGTCGGCGTCACCGTCGGGACCTTCGGGCGGCTGACGGAGCTCGTCCGCCGCGCCGCCGGGGTCCCCGCCGCGACGCTCGGTCCGCTCGCCCGCGAGCGCCTGCTGGCCACGGCGCTCGCGCGCGTCCCGGCCGGCCGGCCGCTCGGGCGCACCGCCGACCGGCCCGGGGTGCGGCGTCGGCTCGACGGGCTGCTCGAGGAGCTCGCCGAGCGCGGCTTCGGGCCCGAGGCGCTACACGCCGAGCTCGAGGGGCTCGACCCGCTCGAGCACGGCGTCGACGGCCAGCTCGTCGACGACCTCCGCGCCGTCCTGCACGACGTGGTGACCGCCGCGTCCGGGCTCGTCGACGGCCAGGGGCACCCGCTGCCGTCGCCGGCGGCGCAGGCCCGCGACGTGCGGCTGCGCGTCGCCGCCGACCCCGGTCTGTGGGCCGGGCGCCCCGTCGCGTTCTACGGCTTCGACGACCTGACCTTCGGGCAGCTCGCCCTCGTCCGGACGCTCGCGCGGTCCGCCGACGTGGTCGTCTCGCTGCCGTTCGAGGACGACCGGGTCGCCACGAGCGCCCGCCGGAACGTCGTGGACGAGCTCCGCGCCGTCGCCGCCGAGGGGGCAGCCCGCCCGGTCGGCGCGACGGGCGCGCTCCCGCTGACCGCCGCGTCGCCCGAGCTGCACAGCGCGGAGGTCGCCCGGGTGGACCGCCACGAGGTCGCGCTCGCGTCGGCCGCGGGAGAGGGTGGGCGCGGCGCGCTCGAGCGGCGCCTGTTCGAGCTGCGCGGCCCGCGGGACCCGGACCCGGCCGGCGGGGACGCGGCGGAGCCGACGCGCCACGACGACGTCGTCCTCGTCGAGGGCGGCAGCGCGCGCGCCGAGGCGGAGGCGCTCGCCGACCAGCTGCTCGCGGCGGTCGACGAGCTCGCCCTGGAGTGGCACGACGTCGCCGTGGCCGTGCGGGAGGCCGGCGGCGCGGCCGGCGCGCGCCTCGAGCGCGAGCTCGTCTCCCGCGGCGTGCCCGTCGCGCGCCGCCGCGACGTCCCCGCGCGCCGCACCGCGGTCGGCGCGGCGGTCGCCGCGCTCGCCCGGATCCGCACGGGGGCGGGGTCCGCCGACGACGTCGTCGGCGTGCTGCGGGCCGGGGCGTCGCTCGAGAACCTCGAGGCGATCGACGGCTTCGCGCTGACGCTCCGGCGCGCCGGGGTGGTCGATGCGGGGGAGGCCGAGCGCCGCGCGCACGTGTTCTCCCCGACGCTCGAGGGGCTCGACGTGCTGAACGCGGTCCCGAAGGATCGGCGCGAGCCCGGGGCGGAGCACCTGCTCGAGGGCCTGCTCGCCGCCCTGCCGTCGCTCGTCGAGCTCACCGCCTCGCCCGTCGGCGTCGCCGACCGCGATCCCGAGCGCGCGGCGGGCCGGCGGATCCGCGAGCACCTGACGGCGCTGGCGACGCTCGCCGGCGCGGACGCGGGGCTCCTGCCCGGCCCGGCCGAGCTGGCCGACGAGCTCGCCGAGCTGCCCGTCCCCGTCGGCGACCCGCCCGGGCCCGGGCGGCTCGAGATCGCCGCGCCGCCGGCGCTCCGCGGGCGGCAGGTCGCGGTCCTCGCGCTCGCCGACCTGCGCGAGCAGGCCTTCCCGGCGCCCGAGCCCGTCGACCCGCTCATCGACCGCGACGCCCGCGAGGTCCTCGCCCGGGCCGGCGGCACCACCCTGGGGCTGCCGGTGTCCCGGTTGGCCGCGGAGCGGATGCTGTTCCTCGAGCTCGTGGCCCGGCCCACGCGGCGCCTCGTGCTCTCCCGGCCCACGGCGTCCGACGCCGGCGAGCCCGTCCCCGCCGCCCCGTTCCTGGCCGACGTCCTCGGGGCGCTGGCGCCCGCGGTGCCCACCGTCGTCCGCCGCGGCGCGTCCGCCGTGCGACCGGGGCGCCGTCGCGCGCTCGCCGTCCCCGCGCCGTTCGGCGCCGATCTCGACGGCCCCGGCCGCGAGGCGGTCCGCCGGGCCCTGCTGGACCGCGACCGCTATGCGGTCCGCGAGGTCGAGCGCCTCGCGCGCTGCCCCGTCTGCTGGGTCGTCGAGCACCTCGCGGGCGCGGGCGACGACTCGCCCGACTCCGAGGCACAGATCCACGGCAACCTCGTGCACCGGGTGCTCGACCGCGCGCTGTCGCAGGCCGCGGTCGGCGCGCCCTACGGCGACCTCGACCCGGACGACCTGGTGGCCGCGGGCCGGCGGGCGCTCGCGGCGGAGGGGCCCGGCGCGGTGGCGGGCCTGTCGCCGCACCGCGCCCGGGTGCTGCTGCGGCGCGTCGAGGTCGGCGTGCGGGCCGTCCTGACGGCGCTGCCCGAGCGCTACGGCCCGGCGTCCCTGGAGGACACGGAGGTCGTCGTGGGCGACGGCGGGCCGGTCCCGGCGGTCGACCTGGGCGACGGCGCGCACGCGGTCGGTCGCATCGACCGCGTCGACGTCGTGCCGCTGCCCGCCGGCGGGGAGGGCATCGGCGTCGTGGACTACAAGCTCGGCACGGGCGGGGCGGTCGGCGCCTCGCGGTGGGCCACGTCGGCCACGCTGCAGGCGGCGCTCTACGCCTCCGCCGTCCGCACGGCGGCCCGGCCCGTCGCCTACGCGCTCTACCAGCCCACCGCGCCGGCGGGCGGGGTCGACCCGGGCGCGCGACCGCCCGCGGGCGCCGAGCTGCGCGGGGTCCTGGGCGGCCGTTCCGGCATGAGGGAGCAGGCCGACGTCGAGGCGGCGGTCGAGGCGGCCCGCGTCCTGGCCGCGGAGGCCGTCGCGGCGCTGCGCTCCGGGCACGTCACCCCGCTCCCGGGCAGCTCGGTCCACGCCGACGCCGGTGCGTGCGACCACCCGGCCGTCGCGAGGCTGCTCGGATGAGCGCGGCGGACGAGGTCCTGCGCAGCTCGCCCATCGCGGTCGACCGCCTCGTGGACGCGGAGGGCCGCCTGCGCCGCGAGCTGCCCGGCCCGGACGGCGAGGGCGCCGTCTTCTCCGCCCGGCAGGCCGCGGCGATCGAGCGCCAGGGGGAGACGCTCGTCTCCGCCGGCGCGGGGGCCGGCAAGACGAGCGTCCTCGTCGAGCGTTACCTCCGGCTCCTCGAGGGCGACGACACGCTCTCGACGTCCGCGGTCCTGGCCATCACCTTCACGGACAAGGCGGCCGCCGAGATGCGCGAGCGCGTCCGGCTGCGGCTCGAGGCGCTCGTCGGCGGCGACGTCGAGCTGCCGGAGCGCTGGCGGCTCGAGGACGCGTGGATCGGCACGTTCCACGGGATCGCCCAACGACTGCTGCGCCGCTACGCGCTGGCCGCCGGCGTGGACCCCGACGCCGAGGTCGCCGACGAGAGCCGCGCGCGGGAGCTGCGGCACCTCGCGTTCGAGCGGGCGCTCACGGCCTGGCTCGACGACCCGCTGCGCGCCCGCGGCGGCGTCGCCCCGGAGGGACCGCCCGACGCGCTGCCCGCCGACGCCGGCGCGGCGCTGGGCCTCGCCGCCGCCGTCGGGCTCGACGCGCTGCGCGACGAGACCCTCGGCCTCCTGGCGCTCCGGCGCACCCAGGGCCGCGACCCGGCCATGACGGGCGGGCGGGCGCTGCCCGCGCCGCCGGACGTCGACGTCGCCGTGCGGGCGGCGCTCCGGGCGCTCGTCGCCGCCGCTGAGCCGGCGGCCGCGGAGGCGCGCGCGGTCTTCGACGAGGGCCGGCCGACCGAGGCCGGGCAGCGGGCGCTCGACCTCGTCCTGGACGCCGTGTCGAACGTCCTGGGCGACGTCGGCGACCCCGAGGCCCCGGCCGCGGCGCTGCCCGCGGCCGAGGTCCTCGCGGGCTGGACGATGCCCACGCGCTCGCCGAAGGTCGGCAAGGGCCCGGCCGTCGGGGCCCTGCGCGACGCGATCGCCGCGGCGACGGAGCTCGCCCGCGCGGTCGAGGTCCTCCCGGGCGCCGAGCGCGACCTGCGGCTGCGCGAGGCCCTGCTGGTCGCCACCTCGCGGGCCTACCGCCGGCTCAAGCGCGACCGGGCCGTCATGGACTTCGACGACCTCCTGCTGGCGCTCCTGGCCCTGCTCGAGCGCCGTCCCGACGTCCAGGCACGGCTGCGGGCGCGGTTCCGGCAGGTCCTCGTGGACGAGTACCAGGACACGAACCCCGTGCAACTCGCCCTCGTCGAGCGCCTGTCCGCCCCCGAGGCGCGCTTCCAGGTCGGGGACCGCCTCCAGGCGATCTACGGCTTCCGGCACGCCACGGTGGCGGGGTTCGACGACGCCGCCCGCCGGGCCGACGAGCGCGACGGGCGGCTCCTGCTCGACGAGACGTTCCGCTGCCCGACGGACGTCCTGGCCCTCGCCAACCGGCTCGGCGACCCCGCGCACGACGGCTACCAGCCGCTCGTCGGCGGGCACGGCAGGACGCCGCAGGACACCCGGGAGGCCCCGGCGGTCGAGGTCCACGTCCTGGCGGAGGACCCGCGACCGGCCGCGACCCGGTCCGCGGAGCCGGACGAGGCGGCCGAGGACGAGGTGGCCCCCGGCGAGCCGGAGTACGTCGCCGGACTCGTCGCGGAGCTCGTCGCGGCCGGACGGGCGGCCGGGGACGTCGCGGTGCTCGTCCGCCGGACCGCGCCCGTCGCCGCGTTGGAGCGCGCCCTGCTCGAGCGCGGCATCGACGCGGTGCCCGTCGTCGCCAGCCCGCTACTGCGCACCCTCGAGGCCCAGGAGCTCGAGGCCTGGCTGCGCGCGGTCGCCAACCCGCTGGACGACGTCGCCCTGCTCGGCGCGCTCCGCCTGCCCACGGCCGGCGTCGACGCCGACGGGCTCGTCCCGCTCGCCGCGGAGCACCGCGAGGCGCTGACCCGGGCCCGCGAGGCCCGCACGCCGGCCCCGTCGCTCTGGGACACCCTGCGCGCGACGGGGGCCGTCGGCCACGTGCCCGTGCACGTCGTCCCCGACGACGCCCGGGACGAGCTCGACCTGCAGACGATGGCGCTCGTCCGCCACCGCGGCCTGGCCCGGCGCGCCGGGCCCGCGGCGCTGCTCGCCGACCTCCGGGCGAACGAGGCGTACCGCTCGGCGATCCTCGCCCGGCCCGGGGGACCGCGCCGGTGGGCGGTCGTCGAGGCGTTCGTGGCGTGGGTCGAGGACCAGGAGGCCGCGGGCGACGACCTCGCCGGCGTGCTCGCCCGGATCGCCGCGGACCGCGACGGGCCGGACGCCCCGGTGCTGACGGACGGCGACGCCGTGCGCATCACGACGGTGCACCGCTCGAAGGGCCTCGAGTGGCCCGTGGTCGTCCTCTGCGACCTCGGCTCGCCGATCAACGCCTCCCGGGCGGGCATCCTGCTGGACGCCGACCCCGACAGCACGCTCGTCGGCCTGCGGACGAGCGCCGCCGGCGAGCCCGTCCGCCTGTGGGACTACGACGCCCTCGCGGCGGCCGCCGACCGCGCCCAGGCCCAGGAGGAGCGCCGGCTCGTGCACGTCGCCGTCACCCGCGCGAAGGAGCGGCTGCTGCTCTGCGGCGCGTGGCCGCGGGCCTGCGAGGGCAGCGGCGCCGAACGCGTGGTCCTCGACCGCCTCGACGAGACCCGGGCGCTCCCGGGCGTGCCCGACGAGCACGACCTCGCCCCGCGGACCGCCCCGCTGCGCTGGGTCCTGCCGCTCGCGGTGCCCGTCGGCGCGTGGCCCGGCGTCGGGGCCGAGGGGACCTTCGAGGTCCGCGACCCGACGGGCAGGATCCCCGTGCCCGCGGGGGTGCGCGTCGTCGTCGCGGACCCCGCCGCGGCGCCCGTGACCGTGGGCGAGGCCCCGGCGCCCGTGCCGACGGCGGAGCCCGCCGGCCACGCGTGGGACCCCGACCAGGCGGGCCACGCGCCCGAGCCGCCGCCGGCCCTGCCGCTGCCCGACCCGGTCTCGTACTCCGCGCTGGCCGAGCGGCTCGGCCTGGAGCACGACCCCGGCGACGTCCGCCACGAGCGGCCCGCCGCGGACGAGGAGCGCACGGACGATGACCCCGCCGGCCTGCCCGCGACCCCGCCGCCGACGCTCTTCACGACGGCGGCGCTGGACGCGCGGACCCGCGGCGTGGCGGTCCACGGCCTGCTCGAGGCCCGCCTGGGCGGCCCGGCGCCGCCGGCCGCGACGGGCAGGCCCGCGACGGGGGACGACGTCCGCGCGGTCCTGGCCGAGGAGGCACCGGGCCTCGGCGACCTCGACGCGCACGACGCCGAGGCGCTCCTGGCCATGGCCGCCCGGCTCGAGGCGACGGCCGTCGCCCGCCGCGCGCTGGCGCTGCCGGCGGGCGGGCGCCACGTCGAGCGGCCGTTCCTCTTCGACGTGGGGGCCGGGCGCCCGCTCGTCCAGGGCGTCGTCGACCTGTGGCTCGACGACGGCGAGGGCCGCACGACGATCGCGGACTGGAAGACGAACCGCCTGGGGGGCCGTGCCCCGCGGGCGATCGTCGAGCGCCACTACGCGCTGCAGCGCGACGTGTACGCCCTCGCGGCGCTCCTCGCGGGCGCGGAGCGCGTCGACGTCGTCTTCGTCTTCGCGGAGGCGCCGGACGACCCGACCGTCGAGTGGTTCACCGCCGCGGACGCGGACGACCTGCGCGACCGCGTGGCGGCCGAGATCGACCGGGCGGGCCGGGCGGGCGCCCGGCCCTGAGCCCCGCTCAGCGCAGGTCGTCCGTGTCGTCGTCGGCGTCGAGGAGGTCGTCGTCGATCGGGACGCCCATGGCCGCCGGCGGCGCGCCCCGCACGAGCCGCGTGCGCTCCGTCTCGGCCTCGACCTGGGCGCCGAAGAGGAACGCGGCGGACGACAGCCAGAGGTAGAAGAGCAGCACGACGGCGCCGCCCAGCGCCCCGTAGGCGCTGCCGAAGCCGGCGAACCGCACGTAGACCGCGAAGCCCACGCTCGCCAGCATCCACACGACGAGCGCGGTGAAGGTGCCGGCCGTGAGGAGCCGGAGCTTCGGCTCGTGCAGGTCGGGCGCCCGCGAGTAGATCAGGCCGATGACGAGCAGCAGCGCCGCGAGGCCCACCGGGATCCGCAGGATCTGCCAGACGATGGGGGCGTCGCCGAGGCCGAAGGCGTCGAAGACGTCGTCCGCGATGGACCCGCCGATGACGAAGAGGATCGCCGCGAAGGCCATGAGGACGATCGCGAGGACGGCGGTGGCGACGTCCGCGAGCTTGTGCCGGACGAAGCCGCGCGTCTCCGGCACGTGGTAGACGACGTTGAGGGCCCGGCCGGCGGCGGCGAAGGCCCCGGACGCGCCGTTCAGCGCCAGGACGATGGAGAGGGCCAGGGCGATCGAGGCGCCCCCCTTGGCCTGCTGCAGGGCGTTCTCGATCAGCCCGCGGACGGCCTCGGCGCTGTCGTTGGCCGTGGAGCTCGACGTCCGGTCGGCCACGAGGGACGAGAACTCGTCCGCGAGGGTGCCCGGGAGCGAGTCGGCGCCCAGGAGGGTCAGGAGCGCCGCGGCGACGAGCAGGATCGGGACGAGCGAGAGGACGGCGTAGTAGGCCAGGGTGGCCGCCCAGTCCGTCATGCCCTGCGAGCGGAACTCGTTGAAGGCCCGGACGAAGATGCCGCGCCAGGCCTGCCCGTCGAGGTCGACGTCCCGCAGCGGGCGCAACCGGACGGGTCGCTGGTCGTCCGCTTCCGAGGCCATTCCAACGGAAGCTACCCGTGCCCGGCCGCGGCCATCCCCCCGCCCGGGGCGGGAGGGCGACCCCCGGTCCCCGCGCGGCGGCGCGGTGGCCGCTCCGGCCCGGACGCCCTCCGGACTGGATCCGTGCCGGTCTGGGTGTAGAATCCGCCGTTCCCTCCGGGTCGCTTCGTCGCCCACCCCGGACCGCTCCACGGGCCCTTCCCGCGGTGCACCTCCCTTGCCTATGACCCGATACAGCCGTCTTCCCGTGGCCGCAGGCCTCTACGACCCACAGAACGAGCACGACGCGTGCGGCGTCGCGATGGTCGCCCGCCTGGACAACGAGCCGCAGCACGAGACGCTCGTCCGGGCCCTCACCGCGCTGGAGAACCTGGACCACCGCGGGGCCGCCGGCGCGGACGCCCGCACGGGCGACGGCGCGGGCATCCTCGTCCAGATCCCGCACGAGTTTCTCCGCTCGGTCGTGGACTTCGAGCTGCCCGAGCCCGGCTCCTACGCCGTGGGCATGTGCTTCCTGCCGCGGGACGAGACGGCGCGCCACCGCATCGAGGAGATGATCGAGCGCAACGTCCGCACCGAGGGCCAGCGGGTCCTGGGCTGGCGCGACGTCCCGGTCCGCGAGGCGGAGATCGGCGACACCGCCAACCAGGCGCGCCCGTACTTCCGGCAGATCTTCATCGAGGCCGGCCCCGGCTTCGACCACGACCAGGACGCCTTCGAGCGCAAGCTCTACGTCATCCGCCGCATCTGCGAGCTGGCGACGCCCGAGTTCTACGCGTCGACGTTCTCGTCGCGGACCCTGGTCTACAAGGGGATGCTGCTGTCGGCGCAGGTGCCGGCGTTCTTCCCCGACCTGCAGGACGAGCGCTTCAAGTCCGCGATCGCCCTGGTGCACTCGCGCTTCTCGACGAACACGTTCCCGAGCTGGGACCGCGCGCACCCCAACCGCGTCATCGCCCACAACGGCGAGATCAACACCCTGCGCGGCAACATCAACTGGATGCGGGCCCGCGAGTCGCAGCTCGCCTCGCACCTCTTCGGCGGGGACATCGGCAAGATCAAGCCGGTCGTCCGCCCCGGCGGCTCGGACTCCGCGACGTTCGACAACGTCCTCGAGCTCCTGATGCTGTCGGGCCGCTCGCTCCCGCACGCGGTGATGATGATGGTCCCGGAGGCCTACGAGGGCCGGGACGACATGACCCCCGAGCTGCGCGGCTTCTACGCGTACCACTCGCTGCTCATGGAGCCGTGGGACGGCCCCGCCGCCGTCCTCTTCACGGACGGCCGCACCGTCGGCGCGACGCTCGACCGCAACGGGCTGCGCCCGGGCCGCTGGGCGCAGACGAAGGACGGCTGGATCGTCCTGGGCTCCGAGGCCGGGATGCTCGACATCCACCCGAGCAACATCGAGCGCCTCGGCCGCCTCGCGCCGGGCCAGCTCTTCCTCGTCGACCTCGAGGCCGGCCGCGTCGTCTCGGACGCCGAGGTCAAGAAGCAGGTCGCGACGCAGCGCCCGTACGAGGCGTGGCACACGGACCAGGTCGTCCACTTCTCCGACCTCGAGAAGCGCACCGCCGTCCACGAGTCCGGCGAGCACCTGCGCCAGCTGCAGCAGGCGTTCGGCTACACGCAGGAGGACGAGCGCGTCCTCCTGACGCCGATGGCCTCCGGCGGCGCCGAGCCGATCGGCTCCATGGGCAACGACGCCGCGCTCGCGGTCCTGTCGGACAAGCGCCCGCCGCTCTTCAGCTACTTCAAGCAGCTGTTCGCCCAGGTGACGAACCCGCCGATCGACCCGATCCGCGAGGACATCGTCATGTCGCTGTCCTCCTCGATCGGCGGGCAGCGCAACCTGCTCGAGGAGACGCCGGAGCACGCGCACCACCTGGTGCTGAAGCACCCCGTCCTCCGCAACGACGAGATGGAGACCCTGCGGCAGGTCGACCAGGGCATCTTCAAGTCGCACACGCTCGACATCACGTGGCCCGTCGTCGACGGTCCCGACGGCATCCTCAAGCGCCTGGCCAACGCCTGCGACGAGGCCTACGACGCGATCCGCGCCGGCCGCAACGTGCTCATCCTCTCGGACCGCGCGGCCAGCGCGTCCCGCGTCGCGATCCCGTCGCTCCTGGCGGTCGCCGCGATCCACCACCACCTCGTCCGCGAGGGCGTGCGGCTCGAGGCCGGCCTCGTCATCGAGTCCGCGGAGCCGCGCGAGGTCCACCACTTCGCCACGCTCCTGGGCTACGGCGCGGCGGCGATCAACCCGTACCTGATGTTCGACACGGTCGACAGCCTCGTCGCCCAGGGCCGCATCCCGGACGTCGACGACGCCGCGACGGCCCAGAAGAACGTCGTCAAGGCGATCGGCAAGGGCCTCCTGAAGGCGATCTCCAAGATGGGGATCTCGACGATCGCGTCGTACTCCGGTGCGCAGATCTTCGAGGCGGTCGGCCTGCACGCCGACCTCGTCGACCGCTACTTCACCGGCACGGCGTCGCGCATCGGCGGCGTCGGGGTCGAGGTGCTCGCGCAGGAGACGCTCGAGCGCCACGCCCGCGCATGGATCCTCGACGCGGAGAACGACCCGACCGAGGTCGGCGCGCGCGTCGAGACCCTGCTGCCCGTCGGCGGCATGTACTCGTGGCGCCGCGACGGCGAGCACCACATGTGGAACCCCACCACGATCTCGCTGCTCCAGCACGCGGTCCGCACGGGTGACCGCGACGCGCCGGACGACGACGCCCGCGCGAAGTTCCGCGAGTTCTCCGACGCCAGCAACGGCAACGCGACCCGCAAGGCGACGCTGCGCGGCCTGATGGCATTCGACACGGACGGCGTCGAGCCCGTGCCGCTCGAGGAGGTCGAGCCCGCCTCGGCCATCGTCAAGCGGTTCGTGACGGGCGCCATGTCGCTCGGCTCGATCTCCACCGAGGCGCACGAGA
>WLOB01000084.1 GCA_009699505.1 Actinomycetota bacterium
GTCGACCTGGCCCTCGTGGTCTTCGGCGTGGCGGCGCTGGTGGGCATCGCGATCACCGGGGTGCTCATCGACCGGACCCTGCGCCCGCTGGTGCTCGCGAGCATCGCGGGCTTCGTCGTCGCCGGCGTGGTCCTCGGGGTGGGCCGGGAGTCGACGGCCGTGGTGATCGGCGCCATCGTCCTCTGGGGCGTGGCCTTCGGCGGGGCCGCGGCGCAGCTGCAGACCGCGATCGGCCGCGCCGCCGGCGACGACGCCGACGTCGCGAACTCCATGCTCGGCGTCGCGTTCAACCTCGCCATCTTCGCCGCCGGCGTCCTGGGCGCGGTCGTCGTCGGCGGCGCCGGCGGATCGGCGCTGCCCGTGGCGATGGTCGCCCTCGCCGTGGTGGCGCTGTCCGTCGCCGTGCTCGGGCGACGCGCCGCGTTCCCCGTGCGACCGTCCGTGGTGCAGGCGCCCCGCCCCGTTCCGCTCCCAGGAGACGCAGCATGATCATCACCCGCACCACCGTCGACACCCAGAAGGGCCCGGCCGACTGGTTCACCGGCGACGTCTACATCGACGCCGTCGCCGCTCCGGAGGCCACCTCGACGGCCGCCGCCGCGCTCGTCCACTTCACCCCGGGCGCCCGCACCGCCTGGCACACGCACCCGCACGGGCAGACGATCTTCGTCACCGAGGGCGTCGGGCTCTGCCAGCGAGAGGGCGGGCCGATCGAGACGCTCCGCGCCGGCGACCGCGTGTTCTTCGAGCCGGGCGAGCACCACTGGCACGGCGCCGCGCCGACCCGGTTCATGGCCCACGTCGCGCTGCAGCAGCTCGACGAGAACGGCAGCCCGGTGACCTGGGGGCGGCACGTCACCGACGACGAGTACGCCGCGCCGCGCGCCGCGGGCTGAGCCGGCCGGGTCGGTGCGCGGACGCCCGTCCGGGCTGCGGGCGACGCCCCGCGAGCCGGTCGGGCACCGGGCCCGCACGCCTCCGGGTAATTTACCGTACTCTGATCTGCGTGATGCCGCGCACACCCGGTCGCCCGTCGAACCCACCCGCTCCCGGCGGGGCACCTACGCCGGCGGACGCCGCGGCACCGGGGCGTCCGGCGCCGTCGTCGTCCCCCACGGACGGCGCCTCCCGCGGCGCGCTGTCGCGGCGCTCGCTCGTCCAGGGGGCCGCAGCGACCGCCGCAGCCGCGGCCGCGGCCCGTCTCGTCGACACCGGGGACGCGATCGCCGCCGCGACGGGCCGCCCGCCGGTCGCGCTGCCGTCGCCGCAGCAGGTGCGTGCGGACGTCCAGCGGATGGTCGACTTCGGGCCCCGGCTGACGGGCAGCGCGCCACATGCGAACTTCGTCGAGTGGCTCGAGACGGAGTTCGTGAAGGCCGGCGCGCAGCTCCTCCCGTGCGACGACTACGCGTACCTGCGATGGACGGCCGAGGACCACGGGCTCGAGATCCTCGACGGACCGGCGAAGGGGGACGTCCGGGTCTCCACGTACTACGTCCGGGCGCAGGGCACGCCGCCCGGTGGGCTCACCGGGCCGCTGGTCTACGGCGGCGTCCTGCCGCTCCCGTCGCTGGACTCGCTCACCGACGCCGGGGCGCTGTCCGCCGCCCTCGCGGCGTTCCCGGGCCAGCTGCTCAGCGCCGTGACGGGGCTGCTCGGCACGCTCGGCGGCGGGGTGCGCGACAGCATCCTCGTGGTCGACCTGCCGCTGCCGCTGCCGGTCCCGGCCGGCATCTTCGCCGCGCTGCTCTCGCACCTGCAGTGGGAGGGCCACGGCCCGCAGGACATCCTCCTGGAGGACTACAAGCGCAGCTGGATCCTGCCGGGCCTCGGGATCCCGCTCTCGCCGTTCGAGGCCGCCGGCGTCCGCGGCGTCGTCTTCGTCATGGACCGCTCGTACGAGGCCCTGAAGGGCCAGTACCTCCCGTTCTTCAACGACCGCGAGCCGGTGCCGGCCCTGTTCGTCGACCGCGAGACCGGCAGGGCGCTGCGCGCGGCGGCGGCCGGCCGGCCGACGGCGCGGCTGACGCTGTCGGTCAGCGAGACGAAGGTCACCACGCCGTCGGTCACCGCGCTCATCCCGGGGGAGAGCGACGAGGTCGTGATCCTGAACACCCACACCGACGGCCAGGGGTTCGTGGAGGAGAACGGCGGCGTCGCGTTCGTCGAGATGGCGCGGCACTTCGCGTCGCTGCCCGCCGGGAAGCGGCTCAGGCGGACCCTCGTGTTCGCCGCCTGGCCGGGGCACACCGGCGGCCACGAGCTGCCCGAGCTCGAGGGCTGGATGGCGGCGCACCCGGACCTGGTGCGCCGGGCCGCCGCCGCGTTGACGATCGAGCACCTCGGGTGCACGCAGTGGCGCGACACCGCCGACCGCGGCTACCACGCGACCGGCCAGAACGAGCTCTTCGCGGCCTGGGTGACGCAGGGCCGGTTCCACGACATCACGCGCGACGCGCTCGTGCGGGCGAACATCGACCGGACGGCGCTGCTGCGGCCGCCGGTCCAGTTCGGCGTCGGCGCCGCGTTCCAGAAGGCCGGCGTGCCGCAGATCGGCGCGATCGCCGGGCCGGAGTACCTGCTGACGATCTCGCCGAACGGGGAGATGGACAAGTTCGACGAGACGCTGGCGGCGCGGCAGATCGCCTGGTTCGCGGACGTCGTCAAGCGGATCGACGACGTCCCCGCCGCCGAGCTGCGCGCCGGCGACCCGACGCTCGGCGACACCGTCTTCACGGAGGACGGCAGCAGGCCGGTGCAGTGTGCGGCCGGCGGGGCGTTCGACGCGGACGCCGGCGACGGGACGCGCCTCCGGGTGCGCTTCTACGGACGCCGGAGGCGGCTCGGCGGCGCGGTCCTCGTTCGCATCGAGGCGACGGGGCCGGCGGTCGCGGGCGTGACGGTGGAGCTGCGGCGCGCCGGCCGGCTCGTCGCCCGGTCGGGCCGGATGCGGGTCACCGGACGTCGGCGCGACGTCCGTCTGCGGCGCACCCGTCGGCGCCCCTTCGCCCGGGGCACCTACAGCCTCGTCACCCGCCGGGCCGGCACGGTCGTGGACCGCCGCTCCGTCCGGCTCGGGACGGCCGCACGCGGGCGCTAGGTGCCGCCGGCCGCACCCGGGGCGGCGTCGCCCGGCCTCGCCGGCGGCGCGCTCGTCCGTAGGATCGGGCCGGTGTCCACGGCCCACGACGCCCCGGGGACGACGCCGATCGCGTCGGTGAGGGACGGCCTCTTCTTCACCCTGCCCGAGCCGCTCCCGGTCGGCCGTCACAAGCTCTCCGCCGACCACGTCGGGGCGGCGCAGCGGGAGCGCCTGCTCGCCGCGTGCTGCGAGCTCATGGCCGCCCACGGCTACCGCGGGTTCGGGATCGGTGACGTCGCCCGCCGCGCCCGGGTGTCGCTCGGCGCGTTCTACCGCTGCTTCGACGGCAAGGACGCGTGCGTCTTCGCCGGCTACGACCGCTTCATCGAGGTCCTGATCGCGCGCCTCACGGGGTTGGACGTCGAGGGGATGAGCCGGCCCCGGATCGCGGCGGAGCTCGTCGACACGTACCTCGACGTCATGCAGCAGGACGTCGTGGTCGCGCGGGCCTTCCAGGTCGAGATCGACGCCCTCGGCGCGCCGGCTCGCGAGCGGCGTCGCACGTCGCTGACGCTGCTCGCGCGATACCTCCAGGAGCTCGCGGGCGGGGAGGACGACGACCTGCCGTGGTCGGCGTACCTCGGCGGGGTCTACGCGGTCCGGCAGCTGGCCGTCGACGCGCTCGACGAGGAGCCGCGCCCGGACCTCTCCCGGCTCGGCGCGGACCTGCGGCCCTGGCTCGAGGACCTCTTCCGCGTGCGGTGACCGCGCGGCTGCGGCGCGAGGGCCGGCGTCCACGCGTCGGGCGCGGGGCGGTGCCGACGACGGCCGTCGCCGGGACGTCCGGCCGACGCGTGGAGCACGGACCGGAGTCCCCCGACCCGGTCCGTGCTCGCCACGTCGACGTCCGCACCCTGCCCGCGGACGGACAGGGTGCCGGGACGGCGCGTGACCGGCGCCCCTCGGAGAGCGCCGGTCCCGGGATGTCGTCCTCGGGCGAGAAGAAGCCCGCCCGAGGGCGAATGACGTCTCCCGGACAGCATGGCGCGCCCGCCTGTCGGGCTCGTATCGGGAGCCGACCGGTCCGGTGACGGGCACGGCCGTGGGATCTGCCGGTCCGAGGCAGGCCGACGACGGCCGCCCGGTCGACCCGCTCGTGGGTCCGGCCTCCCGCCCCCACCGGCCGACCGGTGCGGGTCCTCCCCGCCGGTCGCGCCCCTGTGGCCCCTACGGGACGGGCAGCTCTCCGCCGAGCTTGCGGTCCAGGCTGACCACGTGGCGGTTCGTGTCGCGGGCGATGTCGCGGGTGTCGCGGTTGAGGGCCTGCGTCTCCGTGAGGAGGGCGACGATCTTCTCGAGGTACGGCACGACCCGGGTCCGGACGGCCTGCGCCGCCGCGGTGAGCTTCGGGACGGTGTCCATCGCGCGGACCTGCCCGAAGATCGAGGTGCCCCGCACGAGGAACCGGCGCAGGCGGTCCTGGGTGGTGAGCTCGTCGGTGACCCCGGTCACCGCGGTGGACAGGCCGGGGAGGCCCGCGCCCTGCAGGGTCGCCGCGAGCCGGTCGACGTCCCGGACGGTCGACCCGACGTCCGCGCCCAGGAGCGTGCGGGCCAGGTCGGCGGAGCGGGTGATCTGCGCCCCGGCGTCCACGCCGACGAGGTTGTCGGAGAGGGCGCCCGCCTTCTGCAGCTGCGTCCCGGCGTCGCGCCTGCGCAGGTCGCGGGCCAGCGGCGTGGCCTGCTGCGCCAGGAGGGTCGAGAGGCCCGTGAGCCGCTTGGCGGCGGTGCGGTCCCGCTCGGCGTCCCGCAGGACCGGGACCGTCGCGCCCTCGATCGCGTCCGTGCTGCGGTCGACGCGCGATAGTCGCTCGGCGACCTGCTGGTCGATGGACCGGCGCGTGTCCTCGAGCTGCGCGATCACGATCGCGGCGACGACGAGCGCGACGAGCGCGACGACGGCCCCGACGACCCACACGTGGCGGGGGACGACGAGGCGCACGACGGCGACGTCCGGGCGGTCCGACCCGCCGAGGGATCGGGCGGACGGCGTGGGTACGGCTGGTCTCTCGGGCACGGGTGGGCCTTCCGGTCTCGGGGAGCGCGCGGGCGCCGTCGTGGGACGCGAGGTCCCGGCGGTCGGCGGCGCCCGGGGCGACGGCGTCCGTCGCCCGCGGCCGCCCGATACCCGCATCCGCCCGAGGTATGGGGCCCGCCCGCCCCTCACCCCGCGGCGTCGGCGAACCGCCCGAGCGCCCGGAGGGTCCGCGACGGCTCCGTCCCGTGCGGGGTGACGAGCACGCCGTCGGGGATGGACTGCACCGCCACGATCCGTCCGTCGCGCTCGGCGACGGCGAGCGGCCGGGCCGGCACGACCTCCCCGGCGCGGCGGACGAGCGGGGCGATCTGCAGGTCGTCCCCGGGACGGGCTCGGCGGACGACGACGCCGGGGCCGGGGTCGGGGCGGTGCGGGCGGCGACGGGCGAGGAGGTTCATGGACCGACGGTCGCGGACGGCCGGACGGGCGGCCACGACCGTCGATCATGGGCATGCGCGTCGTGCATGGCGCGGGCCGGCGGGGCGTCGTAGGGTCCCGGCATGGACGTCCAGGGACTGCGCCTGCTGCGCGAGATCGCCCGGCTCGGGTCGATCTCCGCGGCGGCGGACGCCCTGGGCTACACGCAGTCCGCGGCGTCCCGGCAGCTCGGGGCGCTCGAGCGGGCCACGGGCCACCCGCTGGCGGACCGCACCGCGACCGGGGCGCGCCTGACCCCGGCCGGCGAGATCGTCGTCCGCCGTGCCGACGTCGCGCTGGCGGAGCTCGACGACATCGGGCACGAGCTCGCGCGCCTGCACGCCGCGCGCCCCGCGGGGGTGCGGCTGCGGGCCTTCACGACCGCGGTCTCCTCGTTCGTCCCCGCCGCGGCGCTCGAGGTGGCCGGGATCGTCGACGTCGACCTGGCGATCTCGTCGGGCCACGTCCCGGACGAGGCGACGATCACCGGCGGGCACGCGGACGTCTGCGTCTCCACGCGCGACGCGTCGGCGCCCGCGATCCCCGGGGTGCGGGTCGTCGAGCTGCGCCGCGACCCGCTGTGGGCGTGCCTGCCGGCCGGCCACCCGCGCGCGGCGGACGAGCGGGTCGCGATCGCCGACCTCCGCGGCGACCGCTGGGTCCTGACCGCGATGACCCTCTGCGTCGACCGGTCGATCGTGGCCGAGGCGTGCGCGCGCAACGGCTTCGCGCCGGTGGCCGGCGCCCGGAGCGACGACTACGCGGCGGTCCAGGGGCTCGTGGCGGCGGGGGCCGGCGTCGCGGTCCTGCCGCAGATGGCGCTCGGGACGCTGCACCCCGGCGTCGTCGTCCGGCCCGTGAGCGTCCCGCTGGTCCGCCGGGTCGTCGCCCTGACGTCGACCGCGACGACGCCGGGCGTCGACGCGCTCGTCGCGGCGCTGCGGACCGCCGCGCGGGCGGTGCCCGAGCCGGGGACGGCCGGGCTCGTCGCGACGTCGCGGTGACCGGAGGACCGGCCGCGAGCGCCCGGCGGCCGCCGGGTCGGGGCGCCGGCGGGCGGGACGGACGGGCCGGTCCGGCGGGCCGCTCGATCGGCCCGGTGTGGCGCTACGCCGTGTAGAGGAGCCGGTTCAGGCCGAGGACGAGATCGCCGTCGACGGTCGCGGTCGGGTCCTCCGAGAGGCCGACGAGGACCGCCATCGCGAGGTCGCGACGGCGCGGAGAGGACGCGCGGTCGGCCGCGGCGAGGGCGCCCGGCAGCTCCTCGGCGGTGCGGTCGGTGCAGTAGGCGGGGGTGCCGGGCTGCTGGCGCCACGAGTCGGCGAGGGGGCCGGCGTCGAACCCGTCGAAGCCGGTCTCGTCCACGAGCGACGCGCCGAGCGCCCGGTGGGCCTCGGCGTCCGCGGCGACCGGGATCGCGATGCGGCCGGGGGTGCCGGCCGGGGCGTCCTTCGCGTCGAACGACTGCGAGAGGATCGCGTTCCAGGCCTTCACGACGGGGCGTCCGAGCTGCTCGGCGACCCACGAGCTCTCGACCTGGCCGTCCTCCAGGGCGTCGACGCGCCCGTCGCGCGCCGGGTAGTAGTTCGACGTGTCGAGCACGACGGCGTCGTCGGGCAGCGCGTCGACGAGCGGCCGGATCTCCGGGATGCGGGCCAGCGGGATCGAGACGACGAGCGCCTCGAGGCCGTCGGGGAGGTCGCGGCCGTGGACGGCCCGGGCGCCGGTGGCGAGCACCTCGTCGGGGATCGTCTCCGGTCCGCGGGAGTTCGCGACGCGGACGTCGTGGCCGGCGGCGGCGAGCCGCCGCGCGAGGGTGGCGCCGATGTTGCCGACGCCGAGGATGCCGATCTTCATGGGGTGCTCCGTGCTCGTGGGGTGGGGCGGCCGGCGCGGCTCAGCGCGCGACGGCCGTCGCGGGGGAGAGGCGGGGGTCGAGGCCGTACTGCGGGGGTGCCCCGAGGTGGTCTCGGAGCGTCGTGCCGGCGTAGTCCTGGTGGTAGATGCCGCGCTGCTGGAGGAGCGGGACGACGCCGTCGACGAAGGCGTCGATGCCGTCGTGGTAGACGTCGATGGCGAGCGAGAAGCCGTCGCAGGCCTCCGCGTCGAACCACTGCTCCATGTGGTCGGCGACGTCCTCCGCTGTGCCGGTGACGACGGGGTGGTAGTCGATGACCCCGTGGGCGAGGACGTCGCGCAGCGTCCAGCCCTCCCGGGCGACCTGCAGCGCCCGGGCGGAGCGGGGGTCGCCGGGGGCGGGGCGGGCGACCGAGAGCTGCTCGCGGGTCAGCGGCAGGTCGAGCTGCTCGGGCTGGAGGCGCAGGCCGATCATGGCGCCGAGGTACGCGACCCGCTGGTGCAGGTCGACGGACTCGTCGAGCATCCGCCGGCGGTCCAGGGCGGCGCGGCGGTCCGTCGCGATGCTCGGCATGAAGCCGGCGAAGAGCTTGACCTCGTCGGGGTCGCGGCCGACGCGCTCGGCGGCCCGCCGCAGCTCCGTGCGGTGCGCGCGGCCCTCCTCGATCGAGAAGGGGTTGGCGTAGACGCCGGTGGCGTACCGGGCGGCGAGCTCGAGGCCCTGGGCGCCGCCGCCGGCCTGGAAGACGACGGGCTGGCCCTGCTCGGACGGCGGGATCGCGAGCGGGCCGCGGGTGGCGACGTACTGGCCGCGGACGTTGACGGGCGCGACCTTGCTCGCGTCGGCGAAACGCCTGCCGGGCACGTCGCGGACCCACGCGTCCTGCTCCCAGCTGCCCCAGAGCGCCTGCACGGCTCGCACGACCTCGTCGGCGCGGGCGTACTTCTCGCTGCGGGGCGGGATGGTGCGCCCGAAGTTCGCCGCGGCGGCGGGCATCGACGTGGTCACGGCGTTCCACCCCGCGCGTCCGTGGCTGGCGACGTCGAGCGCCTTGAACTGCCGCGCGATCGTGAACGGCTCGTTGAACGTCGTGGAGCTCGTGGCGACGACGCCGATCCGCTCCGTGCCGCGCGCCATCGAGGTGAGCGTGACGAGCGGGTCGGTGGCGAAGTGCGGCGCCTGCTGCTCCAGGTCCACGTCGAGCACGGCGGTGTCGGCGAGGAAGATCAGCTGGATCTTGCCGCGCTCCGCCGCCTGCGCGTAGCGGACGAGGGTGTCCATGTCGGTGTAGGCGGAGGGGTCGACGCCGGGCATCCGCCACGCGCCGGGCTGCGCGCCGTAGCCGTTGGCGATCTGGATGGCGAGGAGGATCTGGGGACTGGGCATGACGGGCTCCGGTGCGACGGGCCGGGAGCCGCCCGCGGTGACGTGGGTGGCGCCCGGCGCTTAGCGGAGGTACTCTCCACTTCGATGGACGACCATACGGAGACACCCTCCGCTTTGTCAAGCCGGGGGGCCACGCGTGCCTGAGCGGACCGGGCCGCCGGGCCGCCGGCCGCGCGCCGACGCGCAGCGCAACCGGTCGCACATCCTCGACGTGGCCGAGGGGTACTTCGCCGAGCACGGGATCGCGGGGTCGCTCGACGCGATCGCGCGGCGGGCCGGCGTCGGCCCCGGCACGCTCTACCGCCACTTCCCCAACCGGGACGCCCTGCTGGCGGCGCTCCTCGAGGCCCGCAACGCGGAGCTCGTGTCGCGACGCGACCGGATCCACGACGAGGCCGCGGACGCCACGGAGGCGCTCGAGCGGTGGCTCGAGGCGCTGGGCGACTGGGTCGCCGCGTTCGACGGCCTGCCGGAGCCGCTGCGCGCCGCGCTGCGGGAGGAGAGCTCGCCGCTCGCCCTGACCTGCGAGGGCTTCATCACGACGACGGACGACTTCGTCCGGGCGGCCCGGGACGAGGGCGGCGCCCGCCCCGGCGTCCGCGGCCGGGACGTCTTCCTGGGCGTCCTGGCGATGGCCTGGGTCCGCGGCGCGGCGATGGCCGACGACCAGGCGCCCCCGGCGCTGGACGCGCTCCTGCGGACGGGCTGGGCGGCGCCGGCCGACGAGGCCTGACGCCGGGTCGGCACACGGGCGAAGGGGCCGCGTCGCCCCTCGTGGCCGCGGAGATCTCCCTGCTCGACGGGCCCGTCGACGGCCACCGACCCGGCGGCCGCGTCCCCGCCGCGCTCCGCGTCCTCGCCGCGCTCCGCGTCCTCGCCGCGCTCCGCGGTCCCGCGGACCGATGACCCTCCCGGCACTGCCTGCAGGACGATCACCGGTCCGCAGAGGGTCGAGACGTGATCGGGCCCCCATGGAAGGGCTCGACCCGGTCCCACGACGTCACTACCCGAAGCCGTGAGGGCCACCGGGGCGCGACGGGGGCGGGGTCCGCGGCCGTCCGCCCTCAGGCCGCCTCGCGCCCGTCCACGCCGCGCAGCCCGACGGCCCCCACGAGGCCCACGCAGTCCGTGCAGCCGATGCAGCCGACGCAGTCGCGGCAGCCCGAGCAGCCGAAGCACGCGACGCAGCGGACGCAGCGGTCGCAGAACGCCAGGGCCACGGACGCGGCGATGCGGGTGCTCCCGGCGATCCCGGCGCTCGACCGCACGCCGAGGGACCCGGCCACGCCCGCCGACCCGACCACGCCGACGGACCCGGCGACGGCGACGGCGGCGCCCACGCCGACCGAGCCCGCGGCCGCCGCGGCGGCCGCCACCCCGATCGACCCGGAGACCGCGTCGGCGGCGGCGACCGCGGCGGAGCGGTCGAGCTCGGGGCCGGCCGCGAGCGTCCAGCGCGCCGGGGCGGGACGGGGAGCCGCGAACCGGGAGAGCAGGGAGGGGAGGGTCACGCGGCCACGCCGGCCCCGGAGCCCGCGGGCCCGGCGGCGCCCGCGATGAGCGGACGCACGATGCTCGGCATGCGCCGCCACTGCGCGGCCCGGAGCGCCGAGGTGTCGAAGCCGGCCCGTTCGAGGGTCGTGGGCGTGTCCCGGTTGCAGTTGCAGCCGTAGCCGACGGCCCGCCACGGCCGGTGGAGCCGGTCCTGCAGGGCGGCGAGGCGCGGTCGCGAGGAGCGGACGTGCTCGATGAGCAGCAGCGTGCCGCCGGGGCGCAGCACCCGCCGGACCTCCCGCAGCGCCCGGTCCGGATCGTCGACCGTGCACAGCACGAGGGTGCTGACGACGGTGTCGAACGCGTCGTCGTCGAACGGCAGGGCCTCCGCGCCGGCCTGCACCACGCGCGGGCGGGCGGCCAGCCCCTCGAGGCGGCGGGCCATCGAGGGCTCGGGCTCCGTGAGCGTGAGGCTCGCGACCCCCGGCGGATAGGCGTCGACGTTCAGGCCGGTGCCGGCGCCGAGCTCGAGGACGTCCCCCGTCGCGGCGGCGAGCACGCTCCTGCGGAGCTCGCGCATCCCGGCCCGCTCGCCCCACGCGAGGAGCGGGTCGTAGAGGGCGGTGAAGACGGGGCCGTAGAGCGACACGGGAGCATCGTGCCCGGACGGGGCGCCGCCGTGGTGTGTCGTGGGCCCATCCGTCGGGCCGGACCGACGGTCCGGGGACGTGCGGCCGCGCCGGCGGAGCCGCTCGCCGGCGGACCGCACCGGCGCTCGGGGCCGCGCGGTACCCGGGCGCCCGCCCCCCCCGCGTCAGCCGAGCCAGCCGCGGAGCTCGTCGAGCGCCTCGGGCAGGACGTAGTAGTAGGCCCAGAGGCCCTGACGCTCCGCGTCGACGATCCCGGCGTCCCGGAGCTTCTTCAGGTGGTGGCTCAGCGTCGACTGGGACACGTCGAAGAGCGGCACGAGCTCGCACACGCAGACCTTCCCGGCGTGCCGGCGCAGCACGTCGACGACCTGCAGCCGGATCGGGTCCCCGAGCGCCTTGGCGACCTCGGCCAGGCGGGCCGCCTGCGCGCGGTCCACGTCGGGATAGACGACGGGCTCGCAGCAGGGAGCGCCGACCGCGCGCCTCGTCTTCGGCTCGAGCTGCAGGGCGACGTCCATCGAGCCGCGACGGTACACGAAAGATTCACGTCCGTCGATTGCATCGACGTCTGTCGGTGGATACGGTCCCCGCGTGCACACGAGCCCCGTACGCGTCGGCATCAACGGCTTCGGGCGCATGGGGCGCCTGGCGCTGCGCGCCGCCTGGGACCGGCCGGACCTCGAGGTCGTGCACGTCAACGAGATCGCCGGCGACGCCGCCACCGCCGCGCACCTCCTCGAGTTCGACTCCGTCCACGGCCGGTGGCGGCGCGACATCGGCGCGGACGGCGACGCCGTCGTCGTCGACGGGCGGCGGCTGACCTACAGCGCGCACGCCGCCCCGGGCGACGTCCCGTGGGACGAGCTGGGCGTCGACCTCGTGCTCGAGGGCACCGGCGCCTTCAGGTCGCGGGCGACGCTCGACCCATACTTCGACCGCGGGGTGCGGAAGGTCATCGTCGCCGCGCCGGTCAAGGACGGGGGCGCGCTGAACGTCGTGGTCGGCGTCAACGATCGCCTCTACGACCCCGAGGCCCACGACGTCCTCACGGCCGCCTCGTGCACCACGAACTGCCTGGTGCCGGTCGTCAAGGTGCTGCACGAGGGCCTGGGGATCCTGCGCGGGTCGATCACCACGCTGCACGACCTGACCAACACGCAGACGCTGGTCGACGCGCCGCACAGGGACCTCCGTCGGGCCCGCGCGGCCGGCCTCTCGTTGATCCCGACCACCACGGGGTCCGCGACGGCGATCGGCCTGATCTTCCCCGAGCTGCAGGGCCGCCTCGACGGCGTCGCGATCCGCGTCCCGCTGCTGAACGCGTCGCTCACCGACGCGGTCTTCGAGGTCGCCCGCGGGACCACCGTCGACGAGGTCAACGAGCTCCTACGCACGGCCGCAGAGGGGCCGCTCGAGGGCATCCTCGGCTTCGAGACCCGGCCGCTGGTGTCGGTCGACTTCAAGGACGACCCGCGGTCGGGCATCGTCGACGGGCCGTCGACGATGGTCACCGACGGCACCCAGGTGAAGGTCCTCACCTGGTACGACAACGAGTGGGGCTACGTGAACCGCTGGGTCGAGCTCGCCGAGCTGGTCGCCGCGTCGCTGGAGCCCCGGCCTTGAGCGCCACGGGGCCCGGGGGCGCAACGGGCGCGGAGCCGGGCGCCGGCGTGGGCCCCGGCCACCGCGACGAGGGCGACGGCCCCGGCGAGCCGCGCGACCGCGGGGGCGACCTGCGCAACTACGTCGTCGTCACCGGCGCCTACTGGGCGGACACGATCGCCGACGGCGCGATCCGCGTCCTCGTCCTCTTCTACTTCTACGA
>WLOB01000085.1 GCA_009699505.1 Actinomycetota bacterium
CGCCTCCCGCTGGTCCGTGCGTCCCGCGTCCGCGGCCTGCACGGCGAGGCGGTCGAGCATGTCCCGCGTCGTCTCGAGCCGGCCGCCGAGCCGCTCGATCGCGCCGCGCAGGGCGTCGGCCTCCCGCGGATCGACGCCCGGGGACGCCCCGCGGCGCGACGCGACGGGGGTGGCGGCCACGGACGGCTGCGTCGTGCTCATCGTCCCTGGATCGCACGCGGGCCGTGGGCGGATGCGTCGCTGGACGCACGTCGGACCGCCCGTTCCGGGGCGTACGCCGTACCCCCTGCTTGCGCGGCGGCGACGGGCGGGATAGAACCTCCGAGGCAGCCCGTCTCGTCACCGGACGCGTCCCGTCGCATCCCCCGGGGTCGCGGGCGCGTCCCGGACCGGGGTCGGCCGTCGATCAGGGCTCCGGGCCGATGCCCGGCGCCGTTCCGGCAGGGCCGGGGGGCGCCGACGAAGCGAAGGACGAGGTGGGCGGTGCGAGGTCACGGGAGAGCCGACGGAGGGCACGCGGGCCGGGCGCTGCCGCGTCCCCGGACGTCGCCCGCCGACGCCCCGGCCGGAGGTCGTCGCCCGTGAGCTGCCGGCCGGCCACGCCGGGGGAGCTGCGGATGGAGGCGCACGCGGTGCTGGACCGCCTGCGCCGCCTCGACCGCTCCGCCCACGATGGCGGACGCCTCACGGTACGCGCGATCGACGAGATCGGCGACGCCCTCGCGGTGCTGCAGCGGCGCATCGAGGAGACGGCCGCCCACTACAGCCACGCCTGGGCGCTCCAGGACGTCCTGGCGGCCCGTCGTCACCTCGACGACGCCCGGCTGATCGTGGTCGGGCTCCTCGGACGGCTGCGCGCGGACGGCTGAGCGGGCGGGGGTCGCCGCGTCGCCGGGTCGTGTGCGTCATCGCAACGGATTCGTCGCGCTACGACGCGGCGAGGCGGGTAGTGGCCCGGTGCCGCGACCGCTCCCTGCGGCCGCGCACGCCCGGTACCCCACGCGAAGGACCCCATGAGCCGCTCCGAGCAGAAGGTCGTCCAGTACCTCAACGAGGCCCACGCGAGCGAGGTCGCCCTCGTCCGGGTGCTCCAGTCCCAGATCGCGATGACGCCCGACGGGCGCTTCCGCGAGGGGCTCGAGAAGCACCTCGAGGAGACCCGCAGCCACGCGTCCCGGCTGCAGGACCGGGTCGGCGAGCTCAAGGAGGGCTCGAACCCGCTGCTCGCCGTCGTCGGCATCGCCGAGGCGATCGTCGGTCAGGCCATGGCGCTGGCGAAGACGCCGGCGGACCTCGTCCGCGGCTCCGGCGGCGAGGAGAAGATCCTCAAGAACGCGAAGGACGCCGCGGCGACCGAGGCGCTCGAGATCGCCACGTACACCGCGCTCGAGGAGCTGGCGCGCACCGTCGGGGACGACCAGACCGCGAAGCTCGCGGCGTCGATCCGCGCCGACGAGGAGCGGATGCTCGAGCGCATCCTGAAGGAGATCCCGGCCCTGACGAAGGCCGTCGTCAGCGCCGACGTCGACGGCGACCCGTCCTACGACGTGACGGAGACCGGGGCGGCGCAGGCCGTGAAGGCCGCCGCCGACGGCGCGGCCGACGCCGCGAAGGAGACCGGCCGGCAGGCCAAGCGGTCGGCGACGGACGCCCGCAGGAAGGCGACCGCGTCGGGCCGCAAGGCGGGCGACGACGCCAAGAAGGCGGTGCGCCAGACGCGCAAGGTGCCCGGCGTCGCGAAGGCGGAGGGCGCCGCGAAGGGCGCCGTCGCCTCGGCGGACGACCTGCCGATCGCGCGCTACGACGCACTGACCGCCGACGAGATCGTCTCGCGCCTGCCGAAGCTCTCGCAGATCGACCTGGCGAAGGTCGCGGCCTACGAGCGCCGCAACGCGGACCGCTCCACGGTGACGGAGCGCGTCGACGGGCTCCTCGGCTCGGAGCCGTGGCCCGGGTACGACGAGCAGAACGCCGCCCAGGTGCAGCGGGCGCTCGGGTCCGCGGGTGCCGCCCGCGTCGACGCGGTCATCGCGTACGAGCGGGCGCACAAGGCGCGGGCCGGCGTGCTGAAGAAGGCCGAGGCCGCGAAGGCCGCCGCCTGATCCGCCCCTCGGCGTCGGCGGCCCGGCCGCCGGCGCCCCGGTCCCGCGGACCCCGCTCAGTGGTTGCGGGGGATCCGCGAGCCGCGACCGCGGACGCGCGAGTCCGTGATGGTCGCCCGCGACCACGAGCTGCGGCGGGACGGCCGACCGGGCGCGTGGATCGTGTCCGGGTCGTCCACGTCGACGGCCCGGGGCAGCGCTCGCGCGCGGAGCTGCTCGGGGCGTCGCCCGGGGCCGGCGTCTGCAGGGTCGCGGCGGTCGTCCATGGCGCCACCGTAGACCTCGTGCGCGCCGACGTGTGAAGCGTTCGTGACGCCCACCGCGACCCCCTCTGGGGGTCAGGCGTAGTCGTACAGCCCGTGGCCCGTCTTGCGGCCCAGGCGTCCGGCGGAGACGAGGCGCTGGAGCAGCGCCGGCGGCGCGAAGAGCTGCTCGCGCTGCTCGTCGTAGAGCGTCTCGGCGACGCCGAGCACCGTGTCGAGGCCGATGAGGTCCGACAGGCGCAGCGGCCCCATGGGGTGGGCGCAGCCCTTCACCATGCCGTCGTCGATGTCCTTGGCCGACGCGAGGCCCTGCTCGAGCATCCGGATCGCCGAGAGCAGGTAGGGGATCAGGAGGGCGTTGACGGTGAAGCCGGCGCGGTCCGGGGCGTTGATCGGGTCCTTGCCGAGCCGGTCGACGACGAACGTCCGGGCCCGCTCCGTCACGGACTCGGCGGTCAGGAGCGACGGGATGATCTCGACGAGCGAGAGCACCGGGACGGGGTTGAAGAAGTGCAGCCCGAGCACGTTGGTCGACCGGGTGCCGACGGCCGCGCCGAGCTCCACGATCGGGATCGACGAGGTGTTCGAGGCGAGGATCGCGTCCGGGTCGCGCACGACCTCGGCCAGGCGGCCCACGACGTCGAGCTTCGCCCCCTTCTCCTCGACCACGGCCTCCACGACGAGCTGCCGGTCGGCGAGGTCGTCCATCGAGCCCGACGCGCGCAGGCGCCCGAGCGTCGCGTCGGCCTCCTCCGCGGTCAGCTTCCCGCGCCCGACGCCGCGCTGCAGCGACGCGCCGATCCGCCCGAGTGCCGCGTCGGCCCGCTCCTGCGAGACCTCGACGATCACGACGTCGCACCCCGCGCGGGCCGAGACCTCGGCGATGCCCGCACCCATCTGCCCGCCGCCGACGACGCCGACGAGGTCGATCGGCTCCGCGGCGCTCACCGGACCGTCCCCGCCCGGTCGGCCGCGGAGGGCCGCGTCGCGCCCTGCGGGGTCCCGTGGACGACGGGCCGGCGACGGCGGCGGGGGCGGGGAGGCGCAGGGGTCATGGTCCGAGGCTAGACCCCTCGGGGCCCCCCGATCCACCCCCGGAACGGGGGTCGTTCGCGGCGCCGCGGGCGTGCTCCGGGACGGCCGTGTGGCCCGGTCCCTCCGGGGACCGCGAGCCGCGTCCGCGGGTGTGTCGGCGACCCGGAGCGGCCGAATCGTGCCGGCGGCCGCCGGGCCCGCGCGCCCCCGCGGAGGACGGTCCTCGGGGGCCGCCCGGCGCCTCGGGGTCGAGCGCGAGACGGTCTACGCGTACGGGCGACCGTCCTCGGGGCGACGGCCGCGGCCGGTCGGGGGCACGGCGGCCCCGCCGGTCGTCAGCCGGCCCCGCCGGCCGTCAGCCGGTGCGGCGCAGGAGGTAGGTGTCGAACATCCAGCCCTTGCGCTCCCGGGCCTCGGCCCGCAGCGCGGCGATCTCCGGGCCGACCTCCGCGAGCGGGCCGCTGCGCAGGAGCTCGTCCTCCGTCCCGAGGTACGCGCCCCAGTAGATGTCGATGCCCTCGGCCGGGATCGTCGCGAACGTCGCCCGCGCGTCGAGCATCACCACGACGTCGTCGACGTCGGCCGGCATGCCGTCGGCGAGGAGCCGGGCCGGGGTGATCTGGACCGCGCGGCCGACGCGGTTGAGCGGGATGCCGTGCCGGGCGGTCAGGACGTGCACGGCGCTGACGCCGGGGATCACCTCGACGGTCAGCGGCGTCGGCGAGGCGTCCGCGACGCCCTGCACGACGGCCAGCGTGGACTCGTAGAGGGACGGGTCGCCCCAGACGAGGAACGCCCCCGTCTCGTCCGCGCCGAGGCCCTCCTCGATCGCCGTCGTCCACGTCGCGGTGCGGGCGGCCCGCCACTCGTCGACCGCGGCGCGGTGGTCCCCGCCGATCTCGCGGGCGCGCGGGGGGTCGGCGAGCTCGACCGTGCGGTACGGCCCCGCGGTCCGGTGGCGCTCCACGACGGTGCGGCGGAGGGCGAGCGGCTCGTCGACGCCGGCCTTCGTGACGACGAAGAGGACGTCGAAGGCGTCGAGCGCCCGGACGGCCTGGACCGTGACGTGGTCGGGGTCGCCGACGCCGATGCCGATGAGGAGGAGCCGGGGCACGAGGGGGCCATCGTAGTGCGCCCGCGGACGTCGCCGACCTGCGGGACCCGCGGCCCGTCGCCAGCCGTCCCCGCGGTGTGGAACGGAAGCCCCCGGGGTACCGAGGTCCCGACACCCCTGGGGACCCGGCCGCCGGTCGGGTCCCCGCGCCGCCCCGGCGGCGCCGACCCCACGACGTCTGGAGCCTCCATGATCGGAGCCATCATCCTCGGCCTGCTGGCCGGGTTCATCGGCAAGGCCATCACCCCGGGCAAGGATCCGGGCGGCTTCCTCGCGACGATCGCGATCGGCCTCGCCGGCGCGCTCGTCGGCTACTTCATCTTCACCCGCGGGCTGGGCATCGGCGACAACGACGCCTTCGACCTCGGCGGGCTGCTCAGCGCCGTCATCGGCGTCGTCATCGTCCTGACGGTCCTCCGGGTCGTCACCGGCCGCTCCGCCGCACGGCGCTGAGCCACCCCGGGTCGTCGCCCGCGCGCTAGCGTCGCGGGCGATGGACCCGATCCCGACGGCCGCCCGGGCCAACGCCTCCCGCAACGGCCGTCGCGAGCGCGGCCGCCGCGCCCGGTGGGCCCCGGCCCGCGAGGCCCTGTGGGACCTCCTGGACCCGCACCTCCCGCCGGGCGGTCGGGTGGCGATCGTCGGCGCCGGCAACGGCGACGACGTCCCCCTGTCCCGGATCGCCGCGCGCGCCTCGTCCGTCGTGCTGCTCGACATCGACGCCCCGACCGCCGAGCGCGCCCGGGGGCGCGTGCGCCGCGGGCTGCGCCGCCGGATCCGCGTCCTGCAGCACGACGTCACCCTGGGCGCCGCGGACCGGGTCGTCGACGCCGCCCGCCGCGGGCCGGCCGGTCCGGGGGCGACCGGGACGGGCGGGCCGCCGGGCGCGGGGGAGGCCCGCGTGCCGGATCCTGACGAGGGGCGCCCCGCGAGCCCTGGGCCGGAGCCCGGGGGGACCCCCGCGCCGCTGCCCGGCGGGCCGTACGACCTCGTCGTCGGCGACCTCCTCTACAGCCAGCTGCTCTACCCCGCGATGCTCGACGCCGGCGTGCCGCACGCCCGCCGCCGGCTGTTCCTGGGCGCCCACGGGCACGAGGTCTGCCGGACCGTCGTGGCGCGGCTGCAGGCCTCGGCGCCCGTGGTGGTCCACCTGCACGACCGCGCGTGCTGGGGCAACGGCTACGACCAGCCGCACGACCTCGACGACCTCCTCGAGCGGGCGTCGGCCGCCCCCGACGAGGCCCTCGACCTCGCGGCGGACCTCAAGGGCCCGCGCGAGGCCGACCCGCGCGACGCCCTGACGGCGCTCGGCGTCCCCGTCGCCGAGACGCGGATGTGGGCCTGGCCGTTCGTCCCGGGCGTCGACTACCTCGTCGTCGCGACCCGGACGGGCGGCTAGTCGCCCCCGGAGCCCCGCCCGAGCGCCCCGCGCTCGACCAGCACGAGCAGCGCGGCGACGGCGTCCGGCGCGAACTGGCCGCCCGTGCCGCGCTTCATCTCCTCGACGGCCTCCGCGATCGGTCGCGGGGAGCCGTAGGGCCGCGCGACGGTCATCGCGTCCCACGCGTCCGCGACGGCGAGCAGCCGGGCGCCCTCCGAGAAGTCGGCGCCGGACACCCCGTCGGGGTAGCCCCGGCCGTCGTGGCGCTCGTGGTGGTGCCGGATCCACTGCACCTGCTCGCGGCTCAGGAGGTCCGCGACGATCTCGGCCCCGAGCGCGGCGTGACTCTTGACCATCTCGTACTCCGCGTCGGTCAGCTTCCCCGGCTTGAGCAGGATCGTGTCGGGCACGCCGATCTTGCCGACGTCGTGGACGAGCGCCGCGGAGTGCAGCAGCACGATCCGGGACGGGTCCCAGCCGGCCACGCCGGCGAGCTCGCCCGCGAGCTGCGCGACCCGCTCGGAGTGGCGCTGCGTCGAGGGGTCCTTCGCGTCGACGGCGCCCGCCAGCGCGCGGATGGCGGCGAGCGTCTTGGCCGACTCGAGGCGGTCGGCGCTGTCGCGTCCCGGCTGCAGCGCGATGAGCTCGGGGGAGTAGCGCACGACCGTGTTGCGCCCCGCCGCCTTCGCCCAGTACAGGGCCAGGTCGGCGTGCCGGTAGAGCTCCTGCGCGTCCGACGCGTCCTCGAGGGAGCAGATGCCGATGGACGTCGTCAGGCGGCCGATGCCCAGGAACGGCGTGTCGGCGATCAGGGCCCGTGCGCGCTCCGCGGCGATCAGGGACGACTTGCCGCTCGTCTCGGGCAGCATCCACGCGAACTCCTCGCCGCCGACGCGGGCGACGACGTCGCTGCCCCGCCGCATCGCGACGAGCCGGGAGGCGAACTCGGCCAGCACCCGGTTGCCGGCCTCGTGACCGTGCGTGTCGTTCACGAGCTTGAAGTGGTCGAGGTCGAAGACGACGAGGCTGAGCGGGCGGCCGTACCGCCGGCACCGCCGGACCTCCTCCTCGAGGCGGTCGGAGAACGCGCGCTGGTTGTAGAGCCCCGTCAGGTGGTCCGTGAAGGCGAGCTGGGCGAGCTGCTCCCGGGCCTGGGCGCCCGTCACCGCCAGGCTGACGAGGTCGGCGAAGCGCGCGAGGCGGTCGAGCTCGCGGTCGTCGACGGGCACGTCGGTGTCCCAGCCGACGCTGATGGCGCCCCAGAACCGCCCGTCGACGGTGATCGGCGCGGCCATCCCGGAGCGCAGCGCCCCGGGCTCGCCCTCCGGTCCCTCGGGCTCGGGACGGCGCATCCCGACGGCCCGGCGGCCCCGCAGGACCCCGCCGACGGCCGAGCGCTCGTCGAGCTCGACGAGGTCGCCGACGCCTTCGACCATCACGGTGTCGCGGGTCCACGCCCCGACGAGGCGGGTCTCCTCGTCCGGCTCGAGCCGCACGACGCGGCTGACGACGGCGGAGAAGACGTTCGCGACGTGCTCGGCGGCGGCGGAGAACACCGCGCCGGGAGGGGCCTCGCCGGCGACGAGCGTGGCGACCGCGCGCAGGGCCTCCTGCTCGCGGGTGTGCAGGCGCTCCTCCGCGACGGCGAGGCGCAGCGACATCTCGGTCATCGCCATCCCGGCGAGGTCGTGCAGGACCTCGATCTCGTCCGGGGTCCACTCGTGCGCCGCGTTGTCGATGAGGCAGAACGAGCCGACGGTCTCGCCGTCGCAGACGAGCGGCACGCCGGCGTAGGCGATGACGTCGAGGTCGCGGATGGCCAGGTTGTCCCGGACCCGGGGGTCCTCCCGGGCGTCGGGGACCAGCATGGGCGACGACCGCGCGACGACGTGCCGGCAGAAGGAGTGGCTGAGCGGGGTCTCGCGGGCGAGGGCGGCGGACTCCGGCAGGCCGACCTGGCTCACGAAGAACTGGCGGTCGTCGTCCACGAGGACCGCGAGGCTCACCGGCGCACCGGTCAGCCGCGTGGCCATGCGCGTCAGGCGGTCGAAGGACTCCTCGGGGGCCGCGTCGAGCAGCCCCAGCCGGCGCACGACCCCGAGACGCGACGCGCTGTGGACGGCGTCGTCGACCTCGCGACCGTCGGCCGGCGCTGGTTCGAGGGGTGTCACGGGCGGGGCGTTCTCTCTTCGCGGGGTCGGGGATCCGGACCCCGGCTCCCGACGGGACACGGTACCGGCCGCGGAGCGGGTCGTGGCACCCTCCGCGGCCGGGCGGGTCAGGTGGCCGAGAAGTACTTCCGGGTGTCCGCGAAGGCGGTCTTGAACACGAACGCGTTCAGCGGCCCGCCGGGCCGCCCGAGCGCGGTCGGCTCGATGCCTGCGCGCCACGTGAAGCGGCACGCGGCGTCCCCGTCGGGCTCGACGACGTAGTCCTCGGCGAGCCGCCGGAACAGCGGCAGGTTGCCCGAAGTCGCGTAGAACGACATGCGCCGGCCCTCGTCCCAGTTGAAGAAGTGCTCCTTGATCGAGATCGCCCCGCCGAAGACCTTGGCCTGCCGGGTCGTGCCGACCGCGAACGGCCGGTCGGAGGTCCAGCGGATCGAGAGGACGCGGCACCAGTGCAGCGGCCGGTCCGACGAGAGCTCGGCCCAGACCTCCTCGGCGGGGCGGGCGATCCGGAAGGTCTCCTCGAACCGGGACGGAGCGGTGGTGAAGAAGGAGTCGTCGACGGGCTGCAGCTTCGGCATGGGGCGAGTCTGCCGTGCCGCGCGGCCGTCGTGGGAAACGCTGACGGGGCGTCAGGCGGCCGGGCGAACTGCTTTCGTGCGCAACCGTCGTCGGGATCGCCGTCGTGCGCCGTCTGTGTCCTCGAGCGCTCCCCACGGGTGAGCGCCGCGCTCGGCCTCGCCGAGCGGATCGGAGTTCGAGGGGTCGCGGCCGGCGATCGGGGGATCCCGGCCGCGCTCCCCGGATCCGTCTCCCGGACAGCCCGGCCGGCCGGTACGGTCGCTGTCCCATCCCCCGCACGACGATCGGCCGGAGGCACCACGTGGTGAAGGACGACATCCCCCAGGACCCGATCGCCGCCATCCTCGCCTATGCCGACTGGATGACCGAGGACGTCGCCCAGCGGCTCTACGCCGCGCGCCAGGACCTCGCCGACGCGGCGGACCGGGCGCCCGACGACGCCGTCGAGATCGCCGCCGTGCGGGACCGCCTGATGTCCATCGTCCGCGGGCTGCACGAGATCGCGGGCGTCCTGCGCGCCGACCGGGACGGCGCGCCGCCGCTCGAGCGCGTCGAGGAGCTCGCCGGGCGCGTCGAGCGCCACTGCCTGGACGCGGAGGCCCTGATGGCCCGCGGGCTCTCGCTGATCGACCGGCGCGCCGCCGTCGTGCAGCCCCTGCCGGTCCGGCGGGCCGTCCGCGGGGACGGGCCGTTCGCCGAGCCGGCGGACGGCGCGCCCGTCCCGTTGCGCCGGTCCTCGGCCGGCTGAGCGGCCGCGCCGCCCCGCGCGCCGCCGCCCCGGCCGGTCCCCGTGCCGGGGTCCCGGCCGCGGCCCCGCGTGCGCCGCCGGGGCTCAGTCGCCGGCCGAGCCGCCGGAGCAGGGGACCTGCTTCGGTGACTGCCCGTACCAGCTGCGCAGCACGCCGCAGACGATGGGGCCGGCGGCCTCGGCACCGAAGCCGCCGTCCTCGACGGTGGCGACGACGACGATCGGGCGCTCCGCGTCCTCGACCATCCCGACGAACCAGCTCTGGTCGCACTCCGTGCCGGTCGACTTGTCGCAGCGCTCCGCGGTGCCCGTCTTGCCCAGGACGCGGTGGCGGCCCTGGTCCCAGCCGCGGAAGACGCCGGTGCCCGTGCCGCCGGGGGCCGCGACCGCGCCGGCCAGCCCGCGCTCGATCGCCGACTTGTAGGCGGCGGGGAAGCGCACGCGCCGGGCGCTCTCCGTCTCGAACCGCTCCTTCAGGACGCCCGTGGGCGACTCGACCTGCTTGCCGAGGTGCGGGGTGGGGAAGTGCAGGTCGTCGCGGACCCGGCCGCCGCGGTCGTAGAGGCCGGAGTACGCCGTGGCGAGCTGCAGCGGGGTCATCTGCAGGTCGCCCTGGCCGACGGAGAGGTTGACGTTGTCGCCCTGCCGGTACGGAGTGCCGAGCTCGGCCACGAGGCCGCAGTCGTCGATCTTCCGCTGCTTCCGGCACGCCCGCTCCTCGACGTCGCGGCTGCGACGCCACGCGGCGTCGGGGATCGTGCCCGCGGCCTCGCCCGGGAGGTCGACGCCCGTCTGCCGGTCGAAGCCGTAGAGCCGCGCCCAGCGCTGCAGCGGCGAGCCCGAGCGCGGGTAGAGGTCCCAGCCGAGCTGGTAGAAGAACGTGTCCGACGAGACGACGAGCGCGTCCGTGACGTTCTGGTTGCCGTGCTCCGCGTTGCCGGCGTTGCAGAACCGCGACCCGGTGCCGAAGCTCAGGCACTGCCCCGCGCCCTGGGTCGACGAGGTGGAGATCTGGCCCGACATGAGCCCGGCCGAGGCGGTGACGATCTTGAACGTCGAGCCCGCGGGGTAGGTCGCCGAGATCGCCCGGTTGAACAGCGGCTCGCCGTTCTTCTGGCTCGTCAGGCGCCGCAGCCGGTTGGCGCTGATGCGGTTGAAGATGCCGGGGTCGACCGACGGATGGGAGGCCATCGCGAGGATCTCGCCGTTCTGCGGGTCCATGGCGACGACCGCGCCGCCGGCCCGGCGCCCCGTCTTGACGTCGATGCGCTCCCCGATCTGGCGCCGCAGGGCGGTCTGGGCCACGCGCGTCAGGCGCTCGTCCAGGGTCAGGCGCAGCCGGTCGCCCGTGGTCGGCGGCGTCTCCGTGACGCGGCCCGTCGGCTGGTTGGCCGCGTCGACCTCGATCCGCCGCTCGCCGTCCCTGCCGCGCAGGAACGAGTCGTACTCGTACTCGAGGCCGCTCTGCCCGATGCGCTGGCCCTGGACGAGCCCGCGGTACTTCGGGTCCTTCAGCTGCTCGTCGCCGATCTCGCCGACCTGCCCGAAGATCTGCGCCGACAGCGCGCCGTCGGGGTACTGCCGGAAGTACTCCTTGGTCACCGTGATGCCCGGGTAGCGCCGCGGGTTCTCGAGGATGTAGTTGCGGACCGCGGGGGAGACGTCCTTCGTGTTCAGCGCCACCCCGGCGTAGGAGACCTGGACGACGCCGGAGACGACGCGCTCGTAGAGCCGCGCGGTGGACACGTCGAGGAGCTCGCCGACGTTGCGCAGGGTCCGGCGCAGGGCGGGCGTGGCGTCCCGGGACACCTTGAGGTCCGGGACGCGGTCCTTCCGCAGGCGTGCGGTGGCGCGGCTCTCGGCGCGGGCCTGGCGGCGACGGCGCTCCGCGGGGCTCAGCCGGCGGATCCGGCGCTCGTCGCGGGCGTCCTCCGGCGTCAGGAGGCGCTCGGTGAGCCGGTCGACCGCGAGGTCGTGCCGGCCGCGCCGCTGGCCCCAGCCGTTGATCGTCCGCACGTCGACCGGCGAGATCGCGTCGCCCTGCAGCGTCACCACGGTCGAGAGCTTGTTGTCGACGAAGGTGCCGGCCCCGTCCTGGCCGTTGCGGTCGACGATCGTGCCGCGCGGCGCGGCGATGCGGACGACCCGGGCCCGGTTCTCGTTGGCCTGCTGCGTGTACTGGTCGCCCTGGAGCACCTGCAGGAACCACAGGCGCAGGAAGAGCACCGCGAAGATGCCGAACGCGATGATGCCGAAGGCGGCGATCCGGAGGGCCAGCTCGGGCGTCGACGTCCGGCGGTCGTGGGCGCTCACGACGACGACCGGCGGGCCGGCACGGGTCGGCCGCGCGCGACGAGCGGCAGCAGGGTGGTTCCACGCACGGCGCAAGGGTACGCCGAAGCGGCGCGGGGCCGCGCAACCCCCGCTGCGGCCGTCCGCCGGGAACGTCTCTCGGACGGACGTCCAGGGATCTCGAGATCCGCGGTCACAGATCCGGGGCCTCGTGCGAACAACCGGTGATGCTCGACCAGAACGCTCCCTCAGCCGGCGTCCACGCACCGTCGGACCCCTTCCCGATCCTCGGCCGCTCGCCGCTCGAGGGGCTCCGGCTCGAGGCCGGCGTGATCCATCGCCGGCTCCTGCGCATCGCCGACGTGGCGGCGCAGGGCGGCACGCCGGAGGTCGACGAGCTCGACCGCGTCGCGACGGCGGTCAGCCTGCTGCACGCGCGGATCGTCGAGGTCAGCGGCAACGTCGGCACGGGCTCCATGGAGGACGTCGTGGCGACCCGCCGCAGCATCCACCGGTCCCTCCAGATCGTCCAGGGCGTCGCCGAGGAGGTCCTCGCCAGCTGAGCGCCGCGGTCCCCGTCCCGTTCCGTCCCGTCCTGCGTCGTCCCCCCGCACCGTCCCGTCCCGTCCCGCCCGTCCCGCCTGTCCCGTCCCGCCTGTCCCGTCCCGTCCCGCGTCGTCCCCGTCCCCGTCCCGTCCTGCGTCGTCCCCCCGCACCGCCCCGTCCCGCCTGTCCCGCGTCCCCCGCACCGCCCGCCCCGTCCCCGCCGCACCACGTCCCCCTCGTGCCACAGCGTCCCGTCCTCCGTCGTCCCCGGCCGCACCGCGCCGCCACCCGTCCCGTCGCCCTCCGCCCCCGGGCGCCGCAGCTCCGGAGCCCCCGCCCGGTCCTCGCGGCTGCGGGGGACGGCGCCCCCGGCCCCGAGCCCCCGTGGGGCCGGGTGCCCCTGACCGCGACCCACCGGCGTGCCCCCGGCGCCGGCGGGCCG
>WLOB01000086.1 GCA_009699505.1 Actinomycetota bacterium
AGCACGTCCTGGTCGGCGCGCCGGGCCTGCGCGGACGGGCCGCCGTCACCCGTTGCCGGTGCCTGGGGAGTCACGCCGCGACTCTCCCACACGACCCCGGGCGACCTCGCCCACCGGTCGCCCCCGGCGGACGGTCGCCCCCGGCGGACGGGCGCGACCGCCCCGCCCGCGTCACCAGGTCTCGGCCGCGTCCTTCGGCAGGGCGGCGACGCCGCTCTCGACGGCGGCCTTGCGGACCGCCGCGGCGACCGCCTCGTGGACGGCCGGGTCCAGGACGTCCGGGACGAGCTCGGACTCGACCGTCAGGCCGGCCAGCGCCCAGGCGGCGGCGCGCTTCATCTCCATGTTGATGCGCGTGGCACCGGCCTCCAGCGCGCCCTTGAAGATGCCGGGGTAGCCCAGGACGTTGTTGACGCTGGTGCCGTCGGCGGCGAACGCCGCGCCCGCCGCCAGGGCGGCCTCGGGCTCGATCTCGGGTGCCGGGTTCGTCAGCGCCAGGACGACCGTCCCGGGGCGGACCCACTCGGGACGGATGAGGCCCGGCCGGCCGCTCGTGGCGATGACGACGTCGGCCTGCGCCATGACCTCCTCGACGCCGTCGACGATCTCGAGACCGCTCCGGGCGGCGCGCTCCCGCGCCTCCGGGTTCGGGTCCGTCGCGACGAGCCGGTCGACGCCCGCGTCGTGGATGAGGTTCGCGATCCCGGAGCCGGCCGCACCCAGACCGATCTGGCCGACGACCGCCTTGTCCAGCCGGAGCCCGACGTGCCGGCACGCCGCCAGCGCGGCGGCGAAGGTCGCCACGGCGGTCCCGTGGACGTCGTCGTGCATCACCGGCTTGTCCAGCGCCTCGTCGAGGCGGCGCTCGACCTCGAAGCACGTCGGGGCGGAGATGTCCTCGAGGTGGATCGCGCCGAAGCCGGGCGAGATGCGCAGCACGGTCTCCACGATCTCGTCGACGTCGTGGCTGTCGATGAGGATCGGCACCGCGGTGAGGCCGACGAACTGGCTGTAGAAGAGCGCCTTGCCCTCCATCACCGGCATCGCGGCGACGGGGCCGATGTCGCCCAGGCCGAGCACGCGGCTGCCGTTGGTGACGATGGCGACCGTCCGGCCGATCATCGTGAAGCGGTCGGCGAGCTCCGGGTGGTCCGCGATCGCCTGGGAGACGCGCGCGACGCCCGGCGTGTAGACGTCGCGGACGTCCTGGACCGTCGCCACCGGCTTGCCCGACGTGCGCAGCTTGCCTCCGTCGTGGGCGATGAACGCCCGGTCGTGGTGCCAGCTCACCGAGACGTCGGGCAGCTCCTCGAGCGCCCGCGCGAGCTCGTCGGCGTGCGCCTTGTCGCGCACCTCGACCGTGATCTCGCGCAGCGCCTCGTGCCGGGCGACGGACACGGTCACGATGTCGCCGATGATCCCGTCGTGCTCCGCGATCCGGGCGGTCAGCTTCGCGAGCTGGCCGACGCGGTGCGGGATGTGGAGGCGGTAGGTGCAGTCGAGGGCCATGGGAGGGTGCTCTTCGGGTGGTGGACGACGCCGGTGCCGTGCAGCGCGGACAGCGAGTGTGACGACATCCCGTCCGGGAACGACCGGCCGGACCGGCCTCGCGTACCGAAGCGCGGCGGCACCCGGTGCCGCCGCAGCGGTGCGTCCGAGCGCGCCCCGCGCCGGTCACCGGTCGCTCGACGGATGGCGCTCCGGCCGACGCCCGCGAACGGAACGCCGCTTCCAGAACGATCGTCCGCGCCACGTCCGGCACGCGCCCGACCGCGTAGAACTGAGCAGAGGGGCGGGACGCACACTCAGCGGCGGACCGCTCTCGCAGGATCACCAGAACCCAGGAGGTCGCTGTGCGGCCTGCAGACCAGTACCCCGTCGACCATGTCCACGGGTCGGTGCAGGCCCACGACGCGTCCCCGTCGTCGCCCGCCCGCGGTCACCGCGGACGGCTGGTCGTCGGCGCGCTCGCCGCCACCGTCCTCGGCCTCGTCCCAGTGGCGTCGGCGGACGCCGCCGGCGTCGGCCTCGGCACGACCGCCGCCTACGGTGTGCTCGGCGGGAGCGCCGTCACCAACACGGGGCCGAGCACCATCCTCGGCGACGTCGGCGTCGCGCCCGGCACCGCGGTGTCGGGCTTCCCGCCCGGCACCGTGACGGGCACGATCCACGCCAATGACGCCAACGCCCTGCAGGCGAAGGCGGACCTCGTCACCGCGTACGACGACGCCGCCTCCCGCGGCTCCACCGCGACGATCTCGCAGGACCTCGCCGGCCGGACGCTGGTCGCGGGCGTCTACACCGCGGCGTCGTCGCTCGGGCTGTCCGGCACGCTCACCCTCGACGCCAAGGGCGACCCGGACGCCGTCTTCGTCTTCCAGGCCGGCTCGGCGCTCAACGTCGCCTCGAGCAGCCGCGTCCGACTCGTGAACGGGGCCCAGGCCTGCAACGTCTTCTGGAAGGTCGGGAGCTCAGCGACCATCGGCACGGCGTCGCAGTTCACGGGCAACGTGCTGGCGCTGACGTCGATCTCGCTCACCACCGGCGCCACCCTCGACGGCCGCGCCCTGGCGCGCAACGGCGCCGTGACGCTCGACACCAACACGATCCGGCGCTCGACGTGCGCCACGGCCGGCGACGGAGGCTCCGGCTCCCCGACGGCCCCCGGGTCGCCGGCCCCGGGCGGGTCCCCCACGGCCCCCGGCGTCGGGAGCGACGACGGCTCGTCGCCCGCACCGGGCGTCGGCGGCGGGTCCGGCTCCGGTCCCACCACCCCGGCCGGGGCGGTGCTCCCGACCGCGACGACCGGTGGCGCGACGAAGGGCACGAAGGGCGGGGTCGCCTCAGGTACCGTCCTCCCCGGGTCCTTCGACGTGCGGTACCGCTTCGAGTTCGGCACCACCCGGCGCTACGGCCGCAGCACCGCGACCGGGCGGCTCTCCGCCGACGGGTCGCCGCGTCACGTGCGCCGCGCCCTGCGCGGCCTGAAGCCCTGCACGCGGTACCACTACCGCCTCGTCGTGGTGCTGCCGAGCGGGCGCCGGATCGTCGGTCGCGACCGCTCGTTCCGGACCGAGGGCTGTGCGGCCCGTCGCCCCCGCCGACCCAGCGGCTTCGCCGGCTTACCGAGCGGCCCGGGCGAGGACCCGGGCCGACCGACGCACGCGATGCCAGCCCGACCCGACCCCGTCCGCCGACCGGCGCACCCGATGCCCGCCCGACCCGCACCCGCCCGCCGACCCGGCGTCGCGGGGCTCCTCGTGATCGCCGCCGCGACGGCCGGCGGCGCGACGCCCGCCGTCGCGTCGTCCGCCCCGCGGTCACCGACGACGGTCCTCGCCGCCGCGACCTCGGCCCGTGCGGCGCCCCGCGACACGTCCCGCGTGCTCGCCCGGGTGGCCGCCACCCGGCCGATCACGGGCGCCCGCACGGTGCTGCCGGTCCTGGGCACCGCCCGGGACGCCGTGGGGCACCGCTGGTCGCGCGTCCTGCTCCCGGGGCGGCCGAACGGCCGGTCGGGGTGGATCCGCGACCGCGGGACGCGGGCCGCCACGACCCCGTGGGCCGTCGAGATCGACCGGCGGACCCGCCGCGGCGTGGTCCGTCGGCTCGGCCGGGTCGTCCGGCGGTTCGCGGTCGTCGTCGGGGCCCCGGCCACGCCGACGCCGACCGGCCGGTACTTCGTCGAGGAGACCGTCCGACTCGCGCCGCGCGCCCAGGCCGGCCCCTACGCCGTCGCCCTGAGCGCGCGGTCGTCCGTGTTGCAGGAGTTCGACGGCGGCCCCGGACAGATCGCGCTCCACGGCCGCACGGGGCTCGGCGGCAGGCTCGGCACCGCCGTCTCCCACGGCTGCGTCCGCCTCGCCGACGCCGATGTCCGATGGATCGCGTCCCGCATCGGCCCCGGCGTCCGCGTGACGGTCCTCTCGGGTACGCGGTGACCGCGCGCATCTCGGGCACGACGCTCGAGTCCCAGGCCCGGTACGCGGCCGGGGTCCGCCACGTCCTCCGGGCCTGGACCTCCGGGGAGGACCTGCGCGGGGAGGACGTCGTGGTCCAGGACGGCGAGATCGTCGGGAGCGCGTACAAGGCCGCCTTCGAGCAGGGCCGGGGCGGCTGACCGCCTCCGCGGCGCTCAGCCGTCGCGGTCCCGCAGACGCGCGGACGCCCGGGCGAGCCACTCGGCCATCATGGCGCGCTCCGCGTCGCTGAGCCCGGGCACCTCCGGCAGCATCGCGCCGAACGTGACCACCGCCCCGGTCACCGCGGTGTCGGGGGTCCGGCCCGGGTCGACGAGGATCGTCCGCAGCACGGCGTCGAGCATCGCCCCCGACAGGCCGGGGTCCCGCTCCTTCGCCGGGACCCCGACCAGCGCGAGCACGGTGCCGGTGCCCGCCGCGTGGATCATCGAGACGGCGCGGTCCTCGTCGACTCGCAGCAGGCCGGCAGCGGCGAGGCGATGGACGCGGTCGCGCAGCACGCGGATCCCCGCGACGGTGGCCGGCGAGTCCTCGCTGCGTCCGGGCGCGTTCAGGAGGCCGTGCAGGTCGGGGTTGGCGAGGCCGAAGTCCACGTGCCGCTCCCACCCGGCGCGCAGCTCGCCGACGGGGTCGCGCCCCGCCTCCGGGTCCTCGTCGCGGGCCGACTTCGTCGCGACGTACTGCGACATCACGTGCTCGGCGACGGCGTCGACCAGCCCGTCCTTGTCGCCGAAGAGGCGGTAGATCGTCGGGGCCTGGACCCCGGCGGCGGCAGCGACCGCGCGCGTGGTGAGCGCGCCGGCCCCGCCGTCCCGCAGGATCCGGGCCGCGGCGTCGACGATCGTCGCCCGCGGGTCCCGCGTGCTCTCCGGCCCGGCCATGGACCGATGCTAACGAATTTCGCGTATCGATGGTTTATCCGTGCTATCACTTCTTGCGTTACCACTGCTACCACCGAACGGCACCACATGATCATCGTCACCGGCGCCACGGGCGCCCTCGGCTCGCGGATCGTCGACCGGCTCCTCGAGCGGGTCCCGGCGGAGCGGGTCGGCGTCAGCGCCCGCGACCCCGAGAAGGCCGCGGGCCTCGCGGGCCGCGGCGTCCGCGTCCGGGCCGGGGACTTCACCGACCCCGCGTCGCTGGAGCACGCGTTCGAGGGCGCGGAGCAGGTGCTCGTCGTCTCCGCCGCCATCCGCGGCCCCGGAGCGGCGGCCGCCAACATCGCGGCCATCGACGCCGCCGCCGGGGCCGGCGCCCGACGCATCCTCTACACGAGCCACCAGGCCGCGTCCCCGACGTCGCTGTTCCCCCCGCAGCGCACCCACGCGGCCACCGAGGCACACCTGGCGTCGCTCGGCGTCCCGTTCGTCGCGCTGCGCAACGGCTTCTACGCCAACGCCCTCGGGCTCCTGCTCGGCGACGCCGCGCGGAGCGGTCGCCTCGTCGCGCCCCAGGACGGTCCGGTGTCGTGGACCGCGCACGCCGACCTCGCGCAGGCCGCGGTCGCCGCGCTCCTGGACGACGACCTCCCCGACGGCGCGACCGCGCCGCTCACCGCGCCGGCCGCCCTGGACCTCGAGGCCGTCGCCGCGATCGCGGGCGACCTCGCCGGACGACCGGTCCGCCGCGTCGTCGTGGAGGACGACGAGTGGCGGGCGACCGCGATCGCCGGCGGCATGCCCGAGCCCGCCGCGGACTTCACCCTCGGGCTCTACCGCGCGGCGCGCGACGGTGAGTTCGCCGTGACCGACCCGACCCTCGAGCGGCTCCTCGGCCGCCCGGCCGTCCCCGTGCGCACGGCGCTCGAGGCGCTCGTCGTCGCGGGTTGAGACCCGCCCCGCAGCGGGCGGCGCGCCCGCCGCCCGCCGCCGCCACCGGTGGCGGCTCGCTGCGGGCCGGGCGACCCGGACGTCGCCGGGCCGCGCGGACCCCCTTCGCGGCGGTCAGGGGCGGACGTCCGGGGCCGGGACCTCGCGCCCCGGCCCCGGGCGCGCGCCGTCCGGCGCGACGACCACCACGTCGGCCCATGCGCGGTCCACCTCCACGCGCAGGCGGGCCAGTGATTCGACGACGGCCTCGATCTCCTGCGGCGTCGGAGGCATGCCGTCCATCCACGCGTTCGCGAGCCTGTCGAGCCGCTCCACGATCGTCACTGCGCGGGGCTGCAGTGGGGTGCGGGGCGCCCTCATGGAGGGTGCAACGACCGAGGTGGCCGATCGGACGCCCTGCCAGGGGCTCCGACCCGTCCGACGGCCCGGGCGAACGGACGGACGCCGGATCCGCGGTGCGGGACAACCGTCCGGACGAGCGTCACGTAGATCTCGACAACGGCACGTGTCGTGTCGCAACGGTTCACCCCGAGCCCGCACCCGCCTCGATCACGAGGGCCGGGCCGGCTCCGATCCGACAGGTCGTCCTGATGTGGCGTGAGGAACCCGGCAGCACCCACGACCCGGCCGTCCCGCGACGGGGCCCGGAGCTGGGCCTGGCCGACTGGATCACCGAGGACGTGCTGCAGCTGCTCTACGTCGCCGGCCAGGAGATCGCCGACGTGCGCGCCGCCTGCCCGGCCGACACGCACGCCCCGCTGGCCGCGCAGCGCGTCCGCGAGGCGATCGTCGCGCTGCGCGAGATCGCCGCGGTGGTGAACCATCTGACCGCGGACCCCTTCGCGGGCGCGGCCGCGCCGCCTCCCGGGACCGGCGGCCCGTCCGTGCCGGCCGGCCTGGTCGCGAGCGACCTCGTCCGGCACCGCGGCCTCGGCGAGGCGCCGACGGACCGGCAGGCTCCCGCGTAGCTCAGCCGTCCGCGGCCGCCCGGAGCGCCGCGACGTCGAGCTTGGCCATGCCGAACATGGCGGTGAGGGCCCGGCCCGCCCGGTCGCGGTCCGGATCGCCGAGGATCTCGCCCATCCCCTCCGGGACGACCTGCCACGAGAGCCCGAAGCGGTCCTTGCACCAGCCGCACCGGCTCTCGGCCCCGCCGTCGGCGGTCAGGGCGTCCCAGTAGCGGTCGACCTCGGCCTGGTCCCGGCAGGTGATCTCGAACGAGACCGCCTCGTCGAACGTGAACTGCGGCCCGCCGTTGATGGCACAGAAGCGGGTCGCCCCGAGCTCGAACACGACGAGCATGACCTCGCCCTCCGGCCGGGGACCGACGGGCCCGTAGCGGTGCACGTCGACGATCCGGGAGTCCGGGAAGAGCGAGACGTAGAAGTCCGCGGCCTCCTCGGCCTGGGTGTCGAACCACAGGTTGGGCGTGATCCTCGGGCTGCTGATGTCGGGCACGGCGTCCTCGCGAGCGGGTGGCTGCCATGAGGACCCCGACGCCGGCCCGTCCTCATCGGTGCGGGTCCGGATCGGGGCGCGGGCCACCGGCCCGGACGCCGGCGGGCCACGTGCCCGGGAGCACCCCCACGGGACCGGATCGCGGTGTACGGGGCATCCGATCCTCCGCCCCCGCCGTTCCCATGAGCAGCCGGATCCGCCCCAGAGGCGCGGATCCGTGCTGCCCCCCCGATCCGTCTGGAGGTCGCTCCGATGCGACCGATCGATGTCCCCGTCCCGGGTGCCGTCCGGCGCCTGGCACGACCCGTGGTCTCGCGTGTCCCGCCGGTCGTCGAGCGGGCCCTGCGGGCCGAGACCGCCGTGCACGACTTCAGCGTCCGGTACAGCGTCGCGCTGCTGCGGGTCGCCCTGGGGTTCGTCTTCATCGTCTTCGGGATCCTGAAGTTCTTCCCCGGCCTCTCGCCCGCCCAGCAGGTCGCCGAGCAGACCACGACGGTCCTCACCCTCGGCCTCGTGCCGGTCGGCGGGCTGCTCTTCGTCGTCGCGTTCGTGGAGGTCCTCGCCGGTCTCCTGCTGATCCAGGGCCGGTACATGCGCGCCGTCGTCTGGCTGCTGCTGTTCGAGATGGTCGCCATCCTCTCCCCGCTCGTGACGCTGCCGGGGGAGCTCTTCAACGGCCCGCACCACCTCCCGAGCCTGCTCGGGCAGTACATCCTCAAGGACGTCGTGCTCCTCGCCGGCGTGCTCGTCCTCGCGGCGCACACGAAGAACGGCCGGATCGTCGTCCCCGGCAGCGACGACGCGGACGACGACGGCCCGGGCACCGCTGCGCGGGCGGTCGCGGACCCGGGCGCCGGACCGGTCGAGGCCGCCGGGCGCCCGCCGCTCGCGCGCCGTCGCCTCGCGCTCGGCGTCGCCGCCGCGGCGTTCGCGCTGCTCTCGCTGGCCGCCGCCGGGCAGCGGTTCGGTCCGGAGGACGGGACGGGCGCCGGCGCCCCGATCGTGGCGGGCACGCGACTGACGCTCGTGGGACCCGACGCCCTCACCCGCCCGCTGCAGCGCGACCTGGAGCGGGCCACGGCGGGGCGGCTGACCGTGGCGACCTCCACCGTGTTCCTCCCCGCCCGGCTCGGGCTCCGCACGGGGACGACGAGCGGCGTCCTCGTCCTGCGTCCGGGACGCACCCAGAAGCTCTACACCGCGCTCTCGGACGCCACGGCCGTCCGCGAGCTCCGCGCCGCGGTGCAGCGCAACGCCGCCGGGGCCGGGGTCCGCCTGCAGCGCGGCATCATCCCGGTGGGCTGACCCCCGCCCCGGGCCGGGACGGCCGCGTGCGGCCGTCCTCCCCGTCGGCCACCATGGGCCGATGCACGACGTGCTGACGATCGCGGTCGCCCAGCCCGCGAGCCGCCTCGGGGACGTGGTGGCCAACGCCGCCGCGCACGCCGAGGCGATCCGGCGCGCCGACGCGCGGCTCGTCGTCCTCCCGGAGCTCTCCCTGACCGGCTACGACCACGGGCTGCGTGCCGACGCGGTGCCCGACGGCGCGTGGCGACCGCTCGTCGACGCGTGCGCGGACGCCGGGTGCGTCGCCCTCGTCGGGGCCCCGGTGCCGGCGCCCGGCGGCGGCACGAGCATCGCCACCGTCGCGGTCGACCCCTCCGGGACGCGGGTCGCGTACCGGAAGACGTGGCTGGGCGCCGACGAGGCCGGCCACTACGTGCCGGGCGACGCACCCGCCGTCCTGACCGTGGACGGCTGGCGCGTCGGGCTCGGGATCTGCAGGGACACGGGCATCGCGCAGCACGTGCAGGACGTCGCAGCACTGGGGATCGACCTCTACGTCGCGGGGCTCGTCCACGCCCCGGAGGAGCTCGCCGAGCAGGACGCGCGCGGCCGCCGGATCGCCGCGGCGACGGGCGCGCACGTCGGCTTCGCGAGCTTCGCCGGCCCGACGGGCGGCGGCTACGCCGCGACTGCGGGGACCTCGACCGTGTGGTCCCCCGACGGCGACGTCCTCGCGCGGGCGGGGAGCGGACCGGGCGACGTGGCGGTCGTCGAGATCCGGCGACCGTCGACGCAGCGGCTCCCTCGATCGGCCCCCCTGCCGTGACCGAGGCGCTCTCGGTCGCCGGCGTCGGGCGCGCGCGCGTGCCGGGCGACCGTCGACGGCGACCGGGGGCCGGACGTCACCGGGCAGATCCGGCGCGTCCGAGGACGCCGCCGCCCTCAGCGGGGGATCCACCGGAAGAGGACCTCGTGCCGGACCATCAGCACGAGCACGCCCACCACGCCCGCCAGCAGCAGCGAGTTGACGACCGGCCCGAAGCCGGCCGGCGCGCCGGCGGCCGCCAGCCCGGTCGCGAGCGCCACGCTGAGCGGGACGTGCACGAGGAACACGTAGAACGAGTTGCGGCCCAGCGGCAGCAGCAGCCATCCCAGGGTCCGCTCCGCGTGCGTCCCGGCGCGCCGGAGGATCGCGTAGATCCCGCCGGCGATGCTCACCATCACGACGATCCGCAGCGGGTCCAGCGCGGCCTTCTCGAAGTGCGTCGCCCGCCAGTCCAGCACGCTCGCCGGGGCGAGGCCGAGCTGCAGCGCCACGGCGGCGAGGGCGACCGCGACGGCGAGCGCGCCCAGCGGCCGGCGGACGGGGCGCAGCGCCGCGACGATCCGCTCGCGATGGAAGCCCACCGCGAGCGCCGGGAAGAAGAGCACCTGCCAGACGAGGAGGCCGAACGGCCGCTCGGACTGCGTCGGGAGCACGTCGACGTCCAGCGCCCGGCCCAGGACGTAGACCCCGAGGCTCGCGCCGACGAGGGGCCACGCGTGGCCCGCCCGCAGGGCCCACAGGCCGACGGGCGCGAGGAGCAGGGTGACGACGAAGAAGGCGAGGATGCAGGTCTGCCACGGCCCGGCCTCGAGGACGACGAGCGCCAGCACGGCCTGGAGCGGCCCGTCGAACTCGTACAGCTCCAGCCCGCCGCGCGTCCGGGTGGCGACCTCCGTGGCGAGCCCGGGGACGACCTGGGCCACGCCGACGATCACCCCGAGGACGGCGGCCGCCACGTAGATCTTGCGGGCCCGTGCCCACAGCTGCCCGGTGACCACCCGGCCGCCCTTCTGGATCCACCGCCGGCCGAAGACCATGCCGACCGCGACGCCGGAGATCGGGACGAGCGTCTCGGCCGCGGACAGCAGGGTGCTCGTGGCGTCCGAGAGCCACGACGGCAGCCCCAGGTGGTTCACCACGAGGATCAGCATGGCGAGCCCGCGGAGCAGGTCGAGCGCCACGTCGCGCACCGGTGGTCGTGGGTGGACCGGCCAGCGCTCGAGGTCCTGCGAGGTCGGGACGCGGACCGCGGGGGCCGTCGTTTCGGTGCCCATGGGCGGGCACCATACGCGTTACACATCCGAAGGATAGGCTTCCCTACTTCGGGTGCCCGCATTCGGACCCCTACGCCCAGTTCCCGACCCTCCGAGGCCCTGCTCGTGCACCGTTCATCACGCTCCCTCTCCGTCCTCCTCGCCGTCCTCGCCCTCGGTGCGGGCGCGACGGGCTGCGGCTCGGGCGACGACGAGCCGACCGCCGGACCGGACGGCATCACCCTCTACAACGCCCAGCACGAGGACCTCATGGTGGAGCTCACCGAGGCCTTCACGAAGGAGACGGGCATCGAGGTCGCGCTGCGCAACGGCAGCGACCTGGAGCTCGCGAACCAGATCGTCCAGGAGGGCGACCGGTCGCCCGCCGACGTCTTCGTGACGGAGAACTCCCCCGCGATGTCGCTCGTCGACGGCCGGGAGCTGTTCGCGCCCGTCGCCCCCGCGACCGTGGGGCAGGTCCCCGCGCGCTACCGCCCGGAGGACCGCTCCTGGGTCGGCTTCGCGGCCCGGCAGACCGTCTTCGTCTACAACCCGGCCAAGCCCGCCGGGCAGGCGCTGCCCTCGTCGATCATGGACCTCGCCGACCCGCGCTGGAAGGGCCGCTTCGGCTACTCCCCGACCGGCGCCGACTTCCAGGCCGTGGTGAGCGCGGTCCTCGCGCTCGAGGGCCCGGAGCGGACGAAGGCCTGGCTGGCCGGCCTGAAGGCCAACGCCGTCGCCTTCAAGGGCAACATCAAGGTGATGAGCGCCGTCAACAAGGGCGAGATCGAGGGCGGCATCATCTACCACTACTACTGGTACCAGGACCAGGCCGAGGCCGGCGAGGACTCGAAGAACACCAAGCTGCACGTCTTCGCGCCGAAGGACCCCGGGGCGTTCACCAGCGTCTCGGGCGCCGGCATCCTGAAGAGCACGGACAACCCGGAGGGCGCCCAGAGGCTCCTGGCGTTCCTGACCGGCAAGGTCGGCCAGGGCCTCCTCGCCCGCAGCTCCGCGCTCGAGTACCCCGTCGCCAGCGGCGTGGCCGCCAACCCGGCGCTGCGTCCCCTGAAGGAGATCGGGGCGCCCGTCGTGAACCCCGACGAGCTCAACAGCCGCGAGGTCGTGACGATGATGCAGGACGTGGGGATCCTCTGAGCCCCTCGATGCGGGCCGCGCCCGGACGCGCGGCCCGCGGCGCCGGGGGCGGCCCGCGCGCCGGGTGGCTGCGCGGGCCCTACGGCACGCTGCCGCTGGCCGCGCCGGCGATCCTCCTGACGCTGATCCCCCTCGGCTTCGTCCTGCAGTTCGCGGTCGACGTCGGCCCCGTCGAGCTCCACCGCCTGCTGGACCGCCCGCGGACGGGCGAGCTCCTGTCGAACACCGTCCGGCTCACCGTCGCGTGCATGGTGCTCTGCGGCGTCGTGGGCGTGGCGTCGGCGTGGGCGCTCGAGCGGACGACCGTCCCCGGGAGGCGGGTCCTCACCGTGCTGCTCGCCGCCCCGCTGGCGGTTCCCGCGTTCGTGAACAGCTACGGCTGGTCGTCCATGACCTCGAGCGTCGAAGGCTTCGGCGGCGCGCTGCTCATCACCACGATGTCCTACTACCCCCTGGTCCTCCTCCCCGTGGCCGCGTCGCTGCGCGGCCTGGACCCCGCGCTCGAGGACACCGCGCGAGCGCTCGGCCTCGGCCCCGTGGCGACGTTCCGGCGCGTCGTCCTGCCGCAGCTGCGGCCCGCCCTCCTCGGCGGCACCCTGCTCGTCGGGCTGCACCTGCTGGCGGAGTTCGGCGCCCTGCAGAACCTCCGGTTCCCGACCTTCACGACCGCGATCTACGACCAGTACCAGTCGACGTTCAACGGCCCCGAGGCCTCCGCGCTGGCCTCCGTCCTCGTGCTCGGCTGCCTCGTCCTGCTGCTCGGCGACCTGCGGCTCCGCGGTCGCGCCGAGCTCTGGCGCGTGGGGGCCGGTGCCGCCCGGCCGGCCACCCGCGTACGGCTCGGGGCCGCGACCCCG
>WLOB01000087.1 GCA_009699505.1 Actinomycetota bacterium
CGCCTCGTAGATCCCGACGCCGAGCTCCTTGCAGAGCGCCGTGATGCGCGTCTGCGTCGGCCCGACGTACTCGCCGCCGGCCTCGACGGGCCGCCCCGGCGCGACGTCGTGGTTGAGCGTGCGGCCACCGACGCGGTCGCGCGCCTCGAGCACGACGACCGAGCGGCCCTTCGCGGCGAGCCGCCGCGCGGTCGTCAGGCCGGAGATCCCGGCGCCGACGACGACGACGTCGACGGACCGCGGCCGGGCCTTCTTCCTCGCCGGCCTCCGCCGCTTCGCGGCCGCTGCGTCGCCCGCTCCGCCGAGGACCACGGCCCCTGCGGCGGCGCCGGCGCCGGCGCCGAGGAGCCCGCGGCGGGTGAGTGCGTTCTGGGTCATCGGAGGCTCCTGCGAGCGACGGGGACGAGAAACCTACAGCCCGTAGGTTCAGGCACCATAGCCGACGTGCCGGGGGCCGCAGGGGATTCCGTGGACACCGTCGGCGGGCCCGCGTCCCGGCACCGACGGGGCGGGACGCCCCCGCCGTCGTGCCGTAGGTTCCACCCGTGACCGGAACCCGCCCGCGCGCGACGCGGCTGCCCTACGCCGCGCGGAACGAGCAGGTGCTGGACGTCGCCGAGGCGCTCTTCATCGAGCGCGGCTACACCGGCGTGTCCATGGAGGACATCGCCCGGTCGGCCGGCGTCTCGCGCCCCGTGGTCTACGAGCACCTCGGCGGGAAGGAGGAGGCGTACCTCGGCTGCGTGCGACGGGTCGAGCAGGACTGGCTCGAGCGCGCCGTGCGCCGGACCGCGGAGGAGACCGACCCGCGGGCGCGCCTCGTCGCGGCCGTGGACGAGTTCTTCTCGATGCTGGAGGACAACCCCGGGCGCTGGCGCCTGCTCTTCGCCACCGGCGCCGTCCTCGGGGGCGCCCACGAGCGCCGCCTCGCGGAGCTGCACGCGGCCTCCGACGCCGCGCTGCACCAGCTCTTCCTCGCGACGTTCCCCGACGCGCCCGCCCTGCACCTCGAGGCGCTGGCGCACGCGGCCGCGGGCACGGGCGAGCGCCTGGGCAACTGGTGGACGACGACGCGCCCCGAGCTCTCGCGCGACGAGGTCGTCGCGCACTTCCTCGGCATCGTCTGGCCGAGCCTCGCGCCGTGGGCCGGCGGGCCGGACCGTGGCGCGGGGAGCAGCGGGACGTAGCGGGTTCTGGGGCACGGCTGGTCTCCGGGACGAGGTCGGCCGAGCCTACGTCGCCCCAGGTGGACAGGGCAAGGCCATCTGTCACATCACCGGCGGCCCGGTTCGGCCCGACGGGCGGTGGACGCCGCACGCACCCGGCACCCCCCGGCCGGGTGGACCTTCGCCCCCGGGGCCCCCGGGACGGGGTGGCGGACGCGGGAGCGGGCCCGTCCTGACGTACGATGGAAGGGAGGCCGAACGCCGCACGCACCGCCGGGTGCGTCCGGCGCGCACCCCACCGGTCGGACCCGCCCAGGCGGTGCGGCCGGGCCCCCGACAGCCGACCGCGACCGCCCTCCCGAGGAGCCCCGTGACCGAACGAGAGTCCCCCGCCCATCCGCTCAAGGTCGCCGTGGTCGGTGCCGGCCCGGCGGGCTTCTACTCCGCCGCGCAGCTGCTCTCGGGCAAGGCGCTCCAGGGCGACGTGCGGGTCGACCTCTTCGACCGGCTGCCGACCCCGTACGGCCTCGTGCGCTTCGGCGTCGCCCCGGACCACCCGAAGATCAAGACGGTCATCAAGGCCTACGACAAGGTCGCGGTCAAGGACGGCTTCCGCTTCTTCGGCGGCGTCGAGATCGGCGAGGACGTCGAGCACCAGGAGCTCGCCGACCGCTACGACGCCGTGATCTACACCACCGGCGCGTCGCACGACCGCCGTCTGGGGATCCCGGGCGAGGACCTCCCCGGATCCGTCGCGGCCACCGACTTCGTCGCCTGGTACAACGGCCACCCCGACGCGAAGGACCTCTCCTTCGACCTCTCCTGCAAGCGCGCGGTCGTGATCGGCAACGGCAACGTCGCCGTCGACGTCGCGCGGATGCTCGCGCTGACGCCCGACGAGCTGAAGGTCACCGACACCGCCGACCACGCCATCGAGGCGTTGTCCGGCAGCGAGATCGAGGAGATCGTCGTCCTCGGCCGCCGCGGGCTGGCGCAGGCCGCGTTCACGACGCCCGAGCTGCGCGAGCTCGGCGAGCTCGAGGACGCCGACATCGTCGTCTCGCCCGAGGACGTCGAGCTCGACGAGGGCTCGAGGAACTGGCTGGAGCGCGACGGCGCCGACGCCCGCGAGCAGAAGAACGTCGCGCTCGCGACGGAGTACTCGACCCGGACGCCGGAGGGCAGGAAGCGCCGCATCGTGCTGCGGTTCCTCGCCTCCCCCGTGAAGATCGTCGGCGAGGAGCGGGTCGAGGGCATCGAGGTCGTCCGCAACGAGCTCGTGGCCGACGACGACGGCTGGCTGTCGGCCCGCCCGACGTCGGAGACCGAGACGATCGAGTGCGGCCTCGTGCTGCGTTCCATCGGCTACCGCGGCCGCCCGCTCCCGGGCGTGCCGTTCGACGACCAGCGCGCCACGATCAACAACCTCGACGGCCGCGTGCTGGACCCGGAGACGGCGGAGCCGATCCCGGGCCTCTACACCGCCGGCTGGGTCAAGCGCGGGCCCTCGGGGATCATCGGCACGAACAAGAAGTGCGCGAACGACACGATCGCGCAGCTCGTCGCCGACCTCGAGGCGGGGAAGCTGCCGACCCCTCCGAAGCACGACGACGACATCGCACCGCTCGTGGCGGAGCGCGCCCCGCGGCACGTGGACTACGCCGGCTGGAAGCGGATCGACGAGCACGAGGTCGCGCTCGGCGAGCCGCAGGGCCGCCCGCGGGTGAAGCTCGTCGACGTCGACGAGATGCTCCGGGTGGCGCACGCGGGCGCCGCCGCGGACTGAGAGCCGACACGTCGACCGGCCGGCGCCCCCGCCGCGCGGCCGGGGAGGGCGGACCGGGGAGGGGCCGGGCGGCCCCGCCCGGCCCGCGCCCCCGGCCTAGGAGTGACCCTGCTGCTTCACGAGCTCGATGGTCATGATCTTCTTGCCGCCGCGGTCGCCCTCGCGGTGCAGCCGGACGGTCGCGCCGCCGGCGACGTGCACCGTCCGCAGCTCGCCCTGGACCATCGTGTAGGTGTGGCCGTTGACCACGATGTAGGGCTTGCCGATGACCGGGTTGCGGACGAAGAAGTACAGCCCGTGGTGCTTGGCGCGACGGAGGATGACGCCCAGGCGGCCCGCCTCGAAGCCGTCGTTGCGACCACCGTTGCGGTGCAGGTACTTCGAGTAGGAGATCCGGTTGCACGGATCGTGCGTCGCGTTGAAGTTGTAGGCGAGGTTGACGTGCCCGTTCGGGCAGAACTGCGCGTCGATGCCCTCCGAGGTGTTGTTCACCACGCGGAGGTTGACCTCGTTGCCGTCGGTCTTGCTGACCGCGCCCGCGGGGGCTGGGTTCATCGCCAGGCAGGCGAGGAGGGCGACGATCGCGGCGGCGAACGTCGAACGAATCTTGCGGGACATGGAGGAGCTTCTTCCGTGGATGACGCGCGACCGGGAACGCCGGTCGGCGGGGACGCCCGGCGCCGCGATCGCGGCGCCCTGGTGGGTCGGACGCCGACGGTAGACGGCGTCCATTCCCCTGGCTATCAGTGTCAGCCGAATGTCCAGGCGGACGGCGGGACCCGGCGCCGCCCGTCCACGAGGGCTCGCCCGCCGGTCAGCCGAGCTCGCGGAGCAGGTCGTCCAGGTCGATGTCCGGGCCGAACGCCCCGTCCAGGTGACCGGCCGCGTCGAGCGGCCAGGCGTCGAACGGGCGGTCCCACATGAGCTCGACGTCGTTGCCGTCGGGGTCGCTGACGTAGACGGCCTCGTGGGTGCCGTGGTCGGTCCACTGGCGCAGCGGCCAGTCCGCCCCCTGCAGGCGACGGACGGCGTCGGCCAGGCCGGCGCGGGTCGGGTAGACCAGCGCGACGTGGTGCAGGCCCGCGGCGCCGTCGGGCTGCGGTCCGCCGCCGGCGGACCTCCAGGTGTTGAACCCCAGGTGGTGGTGGTAGCCGCCGGCGGAGAGGAAGAGGATGTCGCCCGTCGTCCCCCAGCCCGGGACGCCGCGCGCCTCCGAGACGACGTCGAAGCCGAGGATCTCGACGTAGAACGTCTTCACCCGGTCGATGTCGGCGGTGCGCAGGTGGACGTGGCCGACCCGGACGCCCGGGTCGATCGGCCGGGGCGCGGCGGCGGTCGGGACGATCGGTCCCTGGCTGCCGCCCGGCGCCTGCACGCGGTGCTCGCCGGCGCTCACGCGTCCCGCCCCTCGCGGATCGTCAGCAGCAGCTCGTTGCCCGACGGGTCCAGCGCGCGGATCTCGCCCGTGGCGGCGTCGCGGCGCACCGTGCGGCCCTGGCGCTCGAGGCGCCCGACCGCGGCGTCGCGGTCCTCGGCGGTCGGGAAGCCGAAGGTGAACCAGCGCAGGCCGGCCGTGTCGGCGGGCGGGCGCGGGGCGTCCGGGCCGTTCCACACGTTGAACGCGATGAGGTGCGGGGTCCAGCCGTCGACCGTCGTGTCGGCCATGCCGATGCCGCGGGCCAGCATGTGGCGGTCCAGGCCGAGGCCGTCCGCGTAGAACGCCATGGCCTCGTCGAGGTCGTTCACGTGCAGGTGGACGTGACCGACGACCGTGTCGGGCGGCAGCGGGCGGTCCAGGCCGCGCTCGGCCGGCAGGTGCCCGAAGACGTCCTCCATGTCGAGCGGGTCGCGGCCCGAGCGCCGGACGCCGTCGGCGTCGATCACGGCGTAGTCGTGGTCGCTGTAGTCCAGGCGGCCGACGCGCTCCGGGGTCTCGAGCGCGAGCTCGATGCCGTTGCCGTCGGGGTCGTCGAGGTACGTCGTCTTCGTGAAGGTGTGGTCCGTCGGGCTGTTGGGCCAGCGGATCGTGAAGAGGCGCGCCATCACCCGGGCGAACTCCTCGTCGCTCGGCAGGTGCAGCGCCAGGTGGTAGAGGCCGGTCCGCCGGCGCGCGACGATGCCGCCGACGCCGGGGTGCAGCACGACGAGCTCGCGGTCGCCGACGCCCATCCGCAGCTCGTGCGCGTCGGGGTCCAGCAGCTGCAGGCCGAGGACGTCGCGCCAGAACGCCAGCGCGCGCTCGCGGTCGGTGACCGCGAGGTGGACGGCGCCGAGACCGGGGCGGCCGGGCGGCAGGCCGGGGAGCGCCCGCTGCGGGGCGGTGGGGGTGGTCGGGTCGGTCATGGCGTCCTCGGTGTCGGACCCGGGCCGCCGGGAGGGCGGTGCGGGATCCCCAGCCTAGCGCGAAGTAGTTGCGCGGCCAAATACCCTGCCCGTCCGTCCTGGCGCGGCCCCGGGGACAGCGGCTACCGTCCGTGGCATTACCTCCGAACCCGCGCCCATCCCCGGCGGCGCCGGCACCGACGAGCCCCGCGAGGCCGCGGTCGTCCGGGCGTTCCTGGCGTCGCTCGAGCTCCTGGACGTCGAGCGCGCGCTGGGCTACGTCGCCGACGACATCGCCTACTCGAACGTCTCGCTGCCGACGGTCCACGGCCGTCCCGCGCTCGAGCGGGCCCTGACCGCGTTCGCGCGGGTGGCGACCTCGTTCGAGGCGGTGAACCACCGGATCGCCGCGGACGGCCCCGTCGTCCTGACGGAGCGGACCGACGTCCTGCAGGCCGGCCGCCTGCGCGTGTCGTTCTGGGTCTGCGGGACCTTCGAGGTCCACGACGGCCGGATCACCCTCTGGCGCGACTACTTCGACTGGGCGAACGTCACCGGCGGCCTGCTGCGCGGGCTCGTCGGCGTCGTCGTGCCGGCCGTCCGGGCGGGGGCGCCGAGCCCCCGCTAGGACGGGCGGGGACGGGCGACCGCGTCGCCCGTCCGCTCCCTACGCGGCGTCGACCGCGGCGAGCGCCGCGTTGAACGTCTTCGACGGGCGCATCGCCGCGTCGGCCTTCTCGCGGTCGACGTGGAAGTACCCGCCGAGGTCGACCGCCGGGCCCTGTGCGTCGGCGAGCTCCTGCACGATCTGCTCCTCGCCGTCCTCGAGGCGCTTCGCGAGCGGCCCGAAGAGGTCGGCGAGCTCGGCGTCCTCTGTCTGGCCGGCGAGCGCGCGGGCCCAGTAGAGCGCGAGGTAGAAGTGCGAGCCGCGGTTGTCGAGCTCGCCGACCTTGCGCGACGGCGAGCGGCCCTCGTCGAGGAACGTCCCGACGGCCTGGTCGAGCGTCCGGCCGAGGACGCCGGCGCGCGGGTTGTCCGTCTTGTCGCTCAGGAACTCGAGCGACACCGCCAGCGCGAGGAACTCGCCGAGGGAGTCCCAGCGCAGGTGGCCCTCCTTCTGGAACTGCTGGACGTGCTTGGGCGCCGAGCCGCCGGCGCCCGTCTCGAACAGGCCGCCGCCCTGCATGAGCGGGACGATCGAGAGCATCTTGGCGCTCGTGCCGAGCTCGAGGATGGGGAAGAGGTCGGTCAGGTAGTCGCGCAGCACGTTGCCGGTGACGGAGATCGTGTCCTCGCCGTTCCGGGCGCGCTCGAGCGTGTACCGCGTGGCCGCGGCGACGTCCTTGATCTCGATCGTCAGGCCGTCCGTGTCGTGCCCCTCGAGGTACGGGCGGACCTTCTTCAGGACCTCGGCGTCGTGCGCGCGGTCCTCGTCGAGCCAGAAGACGGCCGGCGAGCCGGTCGCGCGGGCACGCTCGACGGCGAGGCGGACCCAGTCCTCGATCGGCGCGTCCTTCGTCTGGCAGGCGCGGAAGATGTCGCCGGGCTCGACGGTCTGCTCGAGCAGCGTCGCGCCGGTGGAGTCGACGACGCGGACCGTGCCCGCCGTCTCGATCTCGAACGTCTTGTCGTGCGAGCCGTACTCCTCGGCCTTCTGGGCCATGAGCCCGACGTTCGGCGTCGTGCCCATCGTGGACGGGTCGAAGGCGCCGTGCTCGCGGCAGTGGTCGACGGTCTCGGCGTAGAGCGGCGCGTAGGAGCTGTCGGGGATGACGAACTTCGTGTCCTGCAGCGCGTCGTCCTTGTTCCACATCTGGCCCGAGGTGCGGATCGCGGCCGGCATGGAGGCGTCGATGATCACGTCGGACGGGACGTGGAGGTTCGTGATGCCGCGGCCGGAGTCGACCATGGCGAGGTCCGGACCCGACTCGTAGCCCGCGGTGATCGCGGCCTCGATCTCGGCCTTCTTGTCGGCGGGCAGCTTCTCGAGGGCGGTGAGCACGGAGGCCAGGCCGTCGCTCGGGTCGGCCCCGACGGCGGCGAGGTCCTCGCCGTGCTTCGCGAAGACGTCGGCGAAGTAGGCGCGGACGCCGTGGCCGAAGATGATCGGGTCGGAGACCTTCATCATCGTCGCCTTCATGTGCAGGGAGAAGAGGACGCCCTGCTCCGCGGCGTCGGCGACCTGCTGCTTCAGGAAGGCGTCGAGGGCGGCGCGGCGCATCACGGCGGCGTCGACGATCTCGCCCCGCAGGACCTTCGTCGACGCCTTCAGGACGGTCGTGGTGCCGTCCGCGGCCACGTGCTCGATGCGGAGGTCGTCGTCCTGCTCGAGCGTCGTGGACGTCTCGGAGTGACGGAAGTCGCCGTCGTCCATCGTCGAGACGTGCGACTTCGTGTCGCCCGACCAGGCGCCCATGGAGTGCGGGTGCTTCTGGGCGAAGCGCTTGACGGACGCCGGCGCGCGACGGTCGGAGTTGCCCTCGCGGAGGACCGGGTTGACCGCGGAGCCCTTGACGTTGTCGTAGGCGGCGCGGGCGGCACGCTCGTCGTCCGTCGACGGGTTCTCGGGGTAGTCCGGGATCGCGAAGCCCTGGCCCTGCAGCTCCTTGATGGCGGTCTTCAGCTGCGGGATCGAGGCCGAGACGTTCGGCAGCTTGATGATGTTCGCCTCGGGCGTCTTGGCCAGCTCGCCGAGCTCGGCGAGGGCGTCGGGGACGCGCTGCTCCTCCGGGAGCAGGTCGGGGAACTGCGCGAGGATGCGACCGGCGAGCGAGATGTCGCGCGTCTCGACCTCGACGCCGGCCTTGCCGGCGTAGGCCTCGATGATCGGGAGCAGCGAGTGCGTGGCGAGGGCGGGGGCCTCGTCGGTGTAGGTGTAGATGACCTTCATGGGGGGCATGGCGCCTGCTTCGCTCGTGGTCGGACCTGCGTGCGGTGCCGCCCGTCCGCTCCGGGGAGCAGGGGGTGACCGCCGTCGCGCGCGCGGAACTCCGTCCGTCGCGGTCGGTCAACGCTCTCTCGTGGCGTCCCGGCCTCGCATGCCGGGGCCGGGCGTCGTCCCCCCGAGGCGCGGGGGCGCGTCGCGGGGCATCCGCGGGGTGAAGCGGGGCGGTCGGGGTCGAGCGGGGCGGGCGGGCCAGGTGAGGACGGTCGCGGCACGCCGACCTGCGTCCCCCGCGGCGGGGCCGGAGGGCGGATCGGTGCATCCACCCGGGCGGACGCCCGCCGACACCGGCGCGGACATCCGTCGTATCCCGCTGGGCAGGAGCGGGACAAGCGCCGACGATCTGTCCACGACACGTGCACGGCGCAGACGACGGTCCGGATGACCGTCCCACCGCTGCACGAGAGGGGGACCCGACCGACATGACGACCGACGCACCGAGCCACAGAGCGGCGAGTCCCGCCCCGGCCGGTCCGGGAGCCGCCGGCGCGTCGTCGCGCCGGCTCATCGAGGTCCCGCTCGCGCTCACCCCGCTCAGCGAGGGCGACGTCCGCGTGCACGTCAGCCCGGTGGCCAACCTGGCCCAGCTCGACGTCATCACGGAGACCCTCCGCAGCTTCCGGCAGGTCGAGGAGGTCGCCGTCGGCGCGGTGACCGGCGAGGTCGTGCAGCTCCGCGTCCGCCTGCGCGAGCCCCTGGCCTTCGCCGGGCAGCTCCGCAGCCGGCTGGGCAACGCCGTGGTCTCCGTCACCGCGGCGGCCGACCGGCTCGTGGTCGCCCTGGACCCGTCGCGCTCGTGGCTCGGGGACGTGCCGGCCCCCGGCACGCCCGCGGCCCCGGGGACAGTCGGCGGCAGCCCGAGCCGCCCCGTCGCGCCGCTCGTCCCGGCCGTGCGCCCCGCCCGGTCCGACGTGGCCGGGCACGCCCCGCCGACGACGGGCCGCCGGACCACGGACGCCGTCCCCGGACCGATCCGGGCGTCGCGCGCCCCGGAGGACCGTGCGATGCCGACGCGGCAGGCGCCGGCGCCGGCCCGTCCGCCCCTGCCGCGGATGGCGCCGCCGTCCGTCCCGGCCGCCGCCCCGGCGACCGGGTCCGACCGACCGCGCCACGGCCTCGCGGCGGACGTCCTCGCACGCAACGTCCTCGACGCGATCCCGGACACCTCGGTGCTCGTGCTCGACGGCAGCATGCACTTCCGGGCCGTCGCGGGGACCGCGCTGACGCGGGCCGGGTTCCCGCGCGAGGCGCTGCTCGGCCGCCACGCGCACGAGGCGCTGCCCGTGCTGCCGTGGGACCTCCTCGAGCCCGCGTGCCGCGCCGCGCTGCAGGGCGACGCGTCCGCGCTCGAGTTCGAGACGCTCGACCACTCCGGCGTCTTCGAGGCGACGGTCTCCCCCGTGCGGGACACCATGGACGGGACCGGGGCGGTGCTCGTCCTGCGCGACGTGACGACGCGGCGACGCGACGCCGCGGTCATCGCCGACGCGGAGGAGATGTTCGAGCTGTCCTTCGCCCGCGCCCCGATCGGCAAGGCGATCGTCGCCCCCGACGGCCGGTTCCTGAAGGTCAACGCCGCCTTCTGCCGGCTCCTCGGGCACGCCGAGTCCGCGCTGCTGCAGGGCGACTTCCGGCAGCTGACCCACCCGGAGGACCTCGACTCGGACGAGGCGCTGTTCCGCGAGACCCTCGAGGGCCGGCGCGACGGGTACGTGCTCGAGAAGCGCTACCTGCACGCCGAGGGTCACGAGATCCACACGCAGCTCTCCGTGGCGCTCGTCCGCGAGGCGGACGGGACGCCCCGCTGGTTCGTCTCGCAGGTCATCGACCTGACGGCCCGCCGTCAGCTCGAGGACGAGCTGCGCACGGGCACCGAGAACGACCGGGTGACCGGCCTGTGGAACCGCCCGCGCCTGGACGTCGAGCTCGCGCTGCGCGCCCGGGAGTCGCAGCGCTACGGGGTCGGCGCGTCGCTCCTGGCGATCGACCTCGACGGCTTCTCCCTCGTGCAGGACGCCCTGGGCCGGGTCCGCGGCGACGCGTTCCTGCGCACCGTCGCCGGCGCGATCCGCTCGACCGTCCGCGACTGCGACCACTGCGCACGGCCCGGCGGCGAGGAGTTCGTCGTGCTCCTCCCCCACACGCCGCTCGAGGGCGCGTCGATCGTCGCCGACCGCATCGCGGAGGCGCTGACCCGCTGCGACGCCCCCGGGCTGCCCCCGGGGTTCCTGCGCGCGAGCATCGGCGTCGCGGAGCTCGTGCCGGGCATGAGCGCGGAGCGGTGGATGCACCACGCGGTCGAGGCCCGCCGGCAGGCGCGCCGCGCGGGCGGCGGACGGGCCGTGATGGGGACGGGCCCCGACGCCGTCGTGCCCGCGCCCGACGCCGTCTGAGCGCCGAACGGCCCCGGGAACGACGAAGGCCCCGCCGGAGCGGGGCCTTCGTGCGTCTGAGAGCCCTCTTGGGGATTCGAACCCCAGACCCCTTCCTTACCATGGAAGTGCTCTACCACTGAGCTAAGAGGGCGTGGTCGAGCAAGAGTAGCGAGAAGGGCGCGACCGCGCGCGCCGATCCCGCGCCGGTGGACGGGTGGCCCGGTCCGCCCGCCCGGACGGCGGCCGCCCGCTCAGCGGACGAGGCCGAGGAACTCGGCCCGGGTGCGCGCGTCGTCGCGCAGGAGCCCGCGCAGCGCGGAGGTCACGGTCCGGCTGCCGGACTTCTTCACCCCGCGCACGACCATGCAGAGGTGCTCCGCCTCGAGCACCACGCCGACGCCCTTGGGCTGCAGCGTGTCGGTCAGCCAGTCCGCCACCTGCGTCGTCAGCCGCTCCTGCACCTGCAGGTCGCGCGCGAAGGTGTCGACGACCCGGGCGAGCTTCGACAGCCCGACGATGCGCTCCCCGGGCAGGTACGCGACGTGGGCGACGCCGTGGAACGGCAGCAGGTGGTGCTCGCAGAGGGACCAGAACGGGATGTCCTTGACCACGACGAGCTCGTCGTAGCCACCGTCGTTCTCGAACGTCGTGGCGGTGAAGGTCTCCGGGGAGAGCATCTCGGACCACGCCTTGGCCACCCGGCGGGGCGTGTCGGCGGTGCCGGGCGCGTCCGGCGCCTGCCCCAGGGCGACGAGCAGCGCGCGGGTCGCGGCCTCGACGCCGGCCTCGTCGATCCGTCGCCGGGCGATCTCGGTCCGCGTCGAGGCGATGCGGTCCTCGCCGCGGTCGGCGTCGATGGGCGCGTCGGAGTCCGTCATCGGGAGGCACAGGCTATCCGGCCCCCGTGCGCGGCTCCCGCCCGGTGCGCGACGCAGGGACGCCGGCCGTGCGCACGGCGTCCTCGCCGCGCCGTCCCGGGCCGGCGTGCCGGTCGTCCACCCGGACGGGTGGTCGCCCGCGCGACGGGGTACCGTGCCGCAGGAAGCCGCCCGGTCCGCACTGGGGTCGGGGGCGCATCGCGACGAAAGGGCAGCACGTGGCTGGACTTGGAGGCACGTCGACCGGCGAGATCGACGCCCCGATCGACGAGGTCTGGGCGACCCTCACGAAGATCGAGACGATCGACGACTGGCAGGACGGGATCGTCGGCGCGGAGCCGCTCGAGCGCGACGCCGACGGCGAGGTCGCGCTGGCGAAGATCACCGCCGACGTCAAGGTCAAGGAGCTGAGCGTCGTCACCCGCTTCTCCCGGCAGGCCCCGACGAAGCTGTCGTGGAAGGTCGAGAAGGGCGACGTCAAGAAGCTCGACGGCTCCTGGACCCTCGAGGACCTCGGGGACGGTCGCACCCGCGCGACGTACGAGATCGAGGTCGATCCCGGCCGCATGCTCGCGATGCTCGTCCGCGGCCCGGTGGAGGAGAAGATCCGCCAGCGCCTCGTCAGCACGCGCCCGGCCGAGCTCGCGGCGCAGGTCGCCAAGGAGCGCGGCTGAGCCGCGCGGACCGTCCCCGCGCCACGCGCGGGGACGGTCGCCCGTCCGGCGCCCGCCGGACGTGAGGCGTCAGCCGATCTTCACGAGGTCGACGGCGAAGATCAGCGTGGCGTTGCGCCGCACGCCGCCGTCGGGGGTGCCCTGCGCGCCGTAGCCCAGCCGCGGCGGCACGACGATGATCCGCCGGCTCCCGGGCGTCATGCCCCGGACGCCGCGGACGAAGCCCTTCACGAGCTGGGACTCGTCGAGCACGAAGGAGGCGGGCGTCGTGCCGGCCCTCCACGTCGAGTCGAGGACGCGGCTGCGGCCGCCCCACGCCACGAGCGCGTAGCGGACCTGCACCCGGTCGCCCGTGCGGGCCGCCGTGCCGCCGCAGCGGACGACGTCGTCGCGCACGAGCCGCGTCGGCGCGCGGCTCGACGGGGACCGCAGCCGCGGCGCCCTCGTCAGGTCGGTCCCGGCGCGCCGCACGAGGCG
>WLOB01000088.1 GCA_009699505.1 Actinomycetota bacterium
ACGGTAAACAGACTCTTGTGATTTTAACTTTGGCGGAATATATATATCAAAGTGCAATGGTTGTAAATCGTGAGATTACTTTTATGGCTTGTATTGCAAAGTTACTTAAAGATTTAAAATAATGGTTTCGACTGACAAATTTAATTTATTACATAGTTATATCTTCAGAAAGAATAATGTTATAATGGATAATACATTTTCATATAAAGATAAATCTATACTGTATATTTGTCAGAATGGCACTAGTGGATATGCCAATGCTGCTAAAGGATATATCTACGATTATATTGGTAAAAAGATACCAGTAAAAACTCAATATTTTAATTGTAGTGATGAAGTAAATGAAAATGATAGATTTCATCAATATTTAAACTCAAACACATCAATAGATATTGATTACAATACAATTATTGTACATTCTACTCCTGATATATGGACAATGGTAGTTAAAAATACTCCCAATATCAATTCAGAAAGTAAACTTATTATTGGAAGAACGGTGTGGGAATTTGAAAAATTGTTACCTGCATGGGTAGATGCGATTAATACCAGTATAGTTGATATTGTGAGTGTACCCACTGAATGGAACAAACAATGTTTTATTAATAGTGGAGTAACTAAACCTATTATAGTTGAACCACACATTTATGTAGATTATCCTTACAAAAAAACTGGATTAAAACATTTACTTACTAAGAGTATAATGGTATGTAAAAATGAAAATACAATAGATGTAGAAAATAGTTATAAATTTTATTGTATAGGTCAATTGATTAATAGAAAAGGTATTATTGAAACAATTGATGCCTTTTGTAATGCATTTACCAATAATGATAAAGTTGTATTATTTGTTAAAACATTCAAACTAAATTATAGTAAAGAAGAAAAACAAAAATGTATAGATGAAATTATAAAAGTTGCGTCTAGATATAATCATGCTCCTATAATTTACATAAAAGATAATTTAAATTATGACGAAATTAAGTCGTTACATGATATTGGAGATTGTTATTTTCATTTAACTAAGACGGAAGGATTTTGTTTAGGTGCATTTGATGCATTTAATAACAATAAAAAGATAATTATTACTGGTTATGGTGGACACATAGAATATCTAGGTAAAGATTATGATGGTTTAGTTGATTATGAACTTACTTCATTGGCAATAAATGAAAGTGTATTTTTTCAATTTAAATTAGATAATACCTATACATGGGCAATTGCGAATGTAAATCATGTAAGTAAATTATTACATTCAACATTTGAATCAAAATTTGATACTATTTTTATAAAAACTAGTGGTAAAGAATGTATTAAATATATTGGACAAACTGGTACATGTGGATATGCAACTGCAGCTAAAGGATATTTAGCAGATTATGTTAAAAATAATATATCTGTTACTTGGAATCAATTAAAATTTGATAATAGCAATAATGATTTAAATTATTATGTTGATATTCTTGCAGAATCTACAATTAACAAAAAGTTTAATTATTATGACAAATTAATATTGCATAGTACGCCTGATTTATGGGAAAGTTTCATTAAAAAAAATCAAGATATTTCCAATACAATTGGATATTGTACATGGGAAACTAGTAAATTACCGTTAAAATGGGTAAATGATATTAATTTAGTTGACGAAGTTTGGGTTCCATCCAATTTCAATAAACAATCATTTATTGATTCTGGTGTAAAAGTTGAAATAAAAGTAGTTCCTCATATTTGGCATCCACAGAAACTATTTAAAAAATCAAATATAAAAATATATGATTTTTGTAAAAATGAAATACCAACTGATAAATTCACGTTTTATAGTATCGGAGAATTAAATTTTAGAAAAGGAATAGAAGATTTAGTTAAAGTGTTTAATAAATTAAATGATAAGTATAGAGATACACAATTAATTTTAAAATTACATTATAAAGACCATTCTCAAAAGAACAAAGAATATTGTATTTCTAAAATGCAAGAATTAACCGATAAAATTGGTATTAGTATATTTGTTATATTTGAAAATTTGACAAATCAACAAATATTGTCGTTACATAGTTTTGGTGATTGTTATGTTAGTTTAAATAAAGGAGAAGGATTTGGATTGACAATATTTGATGCTTTCAATTATGGTAAAAAAGTAATTACTACTGGATATGGAGGACAAATAGATTTTCTTGGGACCGATTATTCTGGTTTAGTGAATTATAAAATTAATAAAGTAAGTGGGATGGAGTCATTTAGTACTAATTATTCAAGTGACCAAGAATGGGCATATCCTGATTTGGATCATGCTTATGATTTAATGGAAAATTGTTATGAAGATACGTTATTAACGAAAAAGAATTATGAAAAATATATTTGATTACACAAAAAATACTATTTTACAAGGAATGCCTGCGGGAAATTTAGTTGTAAAATCTCCGATTGATTATGATATAGGCGGATGGTCATATAAAACTTATGACAGTGAAGATAATATCAGAGAAAATTTAAGAAATAAATGGTGTTCAACAATTATTAATTTATTTATTTTTGATAAAGATATACAATTTGAACATGTTAAAAATTTTATCGAATCTAATTTGTATGAAAAACATGGAAGACATTCATATTTAATTTATTGTCTCGCTGTGCCAAAATCGATATCTTTAGAAGTAACACAATTAACAAATTTAAAACAAAAGTTTATTAGTGATACATATTCAAATCGATTTTACATCGATGATTATGTAGTTTATGTTAATGATTTTGTTAAAAATATCACTCTATTATAAAATATGAAAAAAATACATTTAAGAATGCATACTGGTGCAGATGACAGATTTGAATATATTTCTAAAACTATTAAAGTATCCGCAAAATATTTTGATACTATTCGTATACTAAATTTAGGACCGTCAATTAATTCATTAAAATATAATGAATTGTTAAAAAAATATAGTAATTTACAAATAGTTAATTTTGAAAATCATTATACACTGTGTGTGACGAGTGATATATTACGACATCATTATCACGATGTTCAAGATGGTGATTGGCTTTGTTGGTTAGATTCAGATTGGAGACTACCACAATGTGTATTGGATAAAATGCAGAATGAAATCGAAATTGCGGAAAGTGAGGGATATAACTGTATTTATTCATATCAAATCGGCCATAATACAGTTCCATCAACACACCCTCTTATGTTATCATCATTTAATACAACAGAAGAAAATGATAAACGTCTTAACTCTGCGTTAGATTACTTTCGACAAACCCCAGACGCTTATGGATGGCCAATCTTACAGAAAGTTGATAAAAATAATATATGGTTTGATTCTTGGTTTGAAAATCACGGATATTCTCTGCCTGTCCCATACAAGAAAAAACCAATTGTTGATATGTATTATTTGCATATACGGGATTATTCCGATCAAGAATATTGTAAAACTATGACATATCAATGTTGGTGGTATTTGGGACATCATGTATTTTCACAAGACGATCAATATTATATTATCAATTCTATAGAATATAAACAATTAGAAGATTTTAAATTGGAACATAAATGTTTTACATCGCATAAATTAGACGAAAAACTAAAAGATGATAAGTTTAAAGATGAACTAAAAACATTATTTTTAACATTTAAAAATAGTAAAATATTTAGTTGTATACAGATGTATAATATGGCTGAGTTGTATGATATGAATTTTAATCATACCACTCCAGAACCGCCGTGTGAATGTAACGCATGTAAATATAATGATGGTTATGTAAAAGATATATAATAATATGATTAAAACATTTAATAGTTGGAATGATGTTAAAAAATTATCACTGGATGATGTTGTCGATTTGGTATTGACAAACGGCACTGCCGAAACTATAAATTCAGATATGTGGTTAACACCACTGATAGGCGATGAATTTAAATCATTGTCAATTCTTGATTTTGGGTGTGGCGTAGGTCGTAATATTTTTGATTTTTCCCGTAACTTTCCAAATTGGAAATTTTACGGATACGATAATCCACATATGTTAGATAAAGCAAATGAATATTCTAAACTAAAATTTAAAAAGACTATCTATAATTATTCAAACATAGAACTTATATCTAATTGGGAACAATTAAAAAAAATAAAATTTGATTGCATATATGCCACTATTGTTTTTCAACATATACACGAAAATGATCTTAATTTATATCTCCAAGACATAAAACGAATAACTAATAAATTGATTGTGTCGGGTAGAAGATTCAATGATGATATGGTTGATGGTAAGTATAAAAATACATGGCAGATACTAGAAAATAATGGTTATCATCCATCAAATATAAATAATATAAAATATTCTATAGAAGGTGACCCCGAAGAACACACTTTGTGTATATATGATTTATAAAAATATTGAAGAATTAATATATCTCGGAGATGGTTTTTATGAATTAGAAACACATGAAGTCAATCCATATAGATGGGCTTCGGATGAATTTGATTTATTAATAAATAATAATAATATAAAAACGATTACTTTAAACGTAGAATTCATTGATAATTTGAATATTTTAGAAATAATCGGAGCAAATTTAATATCAAAAACGAATAATCAAATACAATTATACATTTTAGATAAAATTATAAAAATTAAATGTGAATATATAGTACCTAAATTAAAATTAGGAACCAGCGATCCACGAAAGTTATCTTTCAAATTGTTTTTTATATCAATAGAAAAATTGATATTATCAACTGAAAATATATTGTATATACCGTCTAAATTTTTCAATAAATCGTTAAATAATGATTTACCTATAAAATACGGAGAATATGGTGATATTATTATTAAAACAAACAAAAACAATAAATTAGGCAAAATTAATTTGAATAACAATCAAATTTCATTTTATTCACATAGATCTGGATGGGATTATGTAGTAAAATCATTATTTGATTTAAATAATAACAACGGCGTTCATTTTGACGGATTTTTAGAAAATACATTTGTTTGGAGAAAAAAAGAATTATTAGAAACTCAACAAATACCTTATAAAAAAAATTGGATTGGTTTTTTTCATAATCCTCCTAATATGCCATCATGGTTTTCAAATAATGGCGGACATGTCAATACAATATTATGTGATAACATCTTTAAAGAAAGTTTAAAATATTGTAAAGGAATTTATGTTTTATCAAATCATCATGCTAATTTTTTAAAACATTTTATACCGGAAATACCAATTAATGTATTATATCATCCAACCGAAATACCATCAAATGTATTTACATATGATAAATTTTTAAATAATCAAAACAAATGTGTCATTATGATTGGTTGGTGGTTGAGAAAATTAAATTCTATTTTTTTAATCAATAGCCCATACAAAAAAGTACGTATATTACCGATTAATAAATCTAAAATTATATTAAGTAAATTGCAAGATATAGAAAAGTCGATTTACAATTTAGAAATAACAGATGAAGCGTATAATTCGGTGGAAATGATAAATCAATTGACAAATGATGAATATGATGATGTTTTATCAAAAAATATTGTATATCTCAATTTATATGATAGTAGTGCAAATAATACTATTATTGAATGTATTGCACGTAGTACACCTTTACTAGTGAATAAATTACCATCAGTAGTAGAATATTTAGGCGAGGATTATCCGTTTTATTTCTCAGATGATAAAGAAGCGGAATATAAATTAAATGATTTAAATCTTATTCGTAAAACACACGAATATCTGTGTACATTTGACAATAGAAAACGTATATTAATAGATACATTTATGGAGGACTTTAAAAATTCGTCAATATATAAAAATTTAAAAATTGATGAAAATTAACATTTATTATTTTGATAATGGAGTCGGAATGGTATCTGATTCTATTTTAATTAAAAATGTATTATATGAATATGATGTCGTTACATATAATGTATCAAAAAATAATGTATATAGGTCAAGTGATATTGGCATTTTTATACAAAATGTTTGGATGGATTGTTTAGATCATAATCAAAAAAACATTTATATTGTAAATGAAGAATGGTTAAATCCAGATGAAATTTTTTATATGAAAGAATTTGACCATTTAATTGTTAAATCTGAGTATGCCAAACAATTATTAATAAATGAACATAAATCTGTAATTAAAACAGGTTTTTTTAGTTTAGATCGTAATTTTTTTCCAAAAAATACAAACAAAATACTACATTTTAAAGGTAAATCGAAACAAAAAAATACAGAATTGGTTAAAAATAATAAAGATGTATTGATTTTAGATTCTGACATTAATTATTTGTCTGAAAATGATTTAGTATATGAATTGAACAATCATGATATTCATATATGTTGTAGTTTATATGAAGGATGGGGACATTACTTATGGGAAGCTATGAGTTGTGGTAAATTAGTTATTTGTAGTGAAGTGCCTGTTTTTAAGGAATATTTAGATCCAGAATTAGTAAAATTCATACCTACCAATGGTATATATAAAAAAGTAATGGGATATGAATTTTTAGATACTAAAATATATTATAAATACAGACGAGGATATTTTGTTGATGAATATATATTCAAAGAAACATTAAAAGATAAAAATGTATTATTGGAATTTCAAAAGAAAAATAGTGAAAAAATTAAAAGTTATTTTTTACAAGTAAATAAAACTAATAAAGAAACATTTTTGAATACGATTAAATTTATATGAAACATAAAATTTGTATAGTTACCGGATTTGATACGGGATATTCAAACTTGGCTAATATAACCATCCCTAATTATCTAAAGTATGTTAATCGTCATAACTTTGATTTACATATATCCACCCAAAACGTATACCCAAAGGATGTACACTGGGCGAAAAACAAATATCACATAGTAAAATCTATACTACCAAAATATGATTGGGTTCTTTGGGTTGATATAGACTGTTTATTTATTAAGCAGAGTTTTAATGTATGTGATTTAATTGACGATAGATATAATTTTATTCTTGGTATTAATAGAAATTGTCCTGATTGGTATACGGAAGATACATCATATTTAGAATCAGGCACATTTTTAATTAAAAATGATAAAATGTCATTTGATATGTTAGATACTTTTTCTTCTGAAGTACTTGATCATCCATGGCATGAACAATATCTTGTAATAAAAACTTTAAGAGAAAATAAGATATATGATGATGCGACAAAAAAACTTGAACTTATACAAATAAATTCTATGTACTGTTGTAATCATGATATAAAAGATGTATTTATATTTCATGTTGCCGGTGGATCGTCTATATCATTGCAAAAAAGAATAGAAATTATGAAAGAAAAATCCAAGTATGAATACTAAGTTAATATTATTTAGTCATCATAAAGTAGATGAATTAACAATAGATAGATTTAATACTGTTAAAAAATTAAATCCTAGTTGGGATGTAATTTCTATTGGATTTGAAGGATATGAATTATTGCCAAATTCAATCATAACTAATAAAGAAAAATATCCATCAAATAAAGATATACAATATTTTGTATTATATAACCATATAGATTGGTTTGATCCCGATTTATTTTTATATGAAGGATATATACAGAAACCAAATTATGATGAATATTTTCTTTATGAGTATGATACCGATAGTAATGTTTCAATTGAATCTTTTTTTGATACAAATGTTGATTTTTTTGGAAATGGTATTTGTAATCCAGCAAGAGAAGATTGGGATTGGGTAAAATTATACAGAAAACACAATCCATATAATACTAAATTTCCTATATTATATGCATATGGACAATCTACTTGTATATATTTTAAAAATCATATATTAAAACAATGTGTAAATGAAGTTATTACCAATAAACATTTATATGATGGAATGTTATCCGAAGTTAGAGGTGGTACATTAGTAAGTCAATTTACTACTCTTAAAAAAGGAAGACATGATATTGAAAAATATATTAGTTGGACTCATAATGATATTAAAGTCAATTCAAAAATACCGCATTTTTATCATCCTGTAAAGAAAATAATTTTATAAAGAGCAGTGAACATTTCCATGAATCATTTTTATACCGTTTAGATTTTGATTTAATGGTATTGATGATGGATGATTATACGAATTATTTAATATTTTTTTAGATTTATTTAAAATATATTTGTTAAAGTGAGATTCATCATGCCATTTTGATATTACATTATTCTTTAAATCTAAATTAATGTTATTTCTTAAATCATCTGACAATTTAAAAAATACATCTTTATATGCACCAAAAAAACATGCTTGACAATATTCGGGATTAAAATTTAAATCTGTTATATCTACATAAGCAGTTGAACTTTTGTTATTTTCATATGGATATGAACATTTAAATTCCCAAAAATGTTCAACACATACAATATCATTAGAATTATCGGGGAATATTTCTTCGTTGATTATATTATGTATAATCACATCGCTATCTATATAATAAATCAAATCATACTCTTTTAATTCTTCTATGATAGTATTAAAATAATTAAATCTTAAAAGAGTATTTAGTGGCCAAGGCAAATGTAAGATTTTTTTTATTTTGATATTGTTAGTTTCAACATAATCATTATCAGTAAAAAGAAATATTGTTTTTTCATAGTTTGGTAAAAAATTGATAAGTATAGTTTTTTTTAAATTTTCAAACAATTGAATATATTTTCCTGTTGAAATGGTTAATATAGCGATTTTTTTCATAATTTATAAGTATTTAATATATATGACAGTTTTAATTTTTATTATTGCTACAGAAAAGTATATTAGATTTTTTCCAAAATTAAAAAAAACAATACAACAATACTTCTTAACAGACTACAAAAAAGTATTTTATGTTTTTACTAATCACGATTTAGAAAATGAAGTTGATGTAATATATGATAAAATATTTCCATTACCATGGCCTCTTCCGTCTTTATTGAGGTTTCATTTATTTTCCAATTCCAAATTACCAGATAATATAGATTTAATTTATTATTTTGATGTAGATACTTATCTGGTTGATTATATTGGAAATGAAGTTTTGCATAATAAAGATGAAAAAATCTCGGTTGTATCGCATCCTTATAATTTATTAGATCCAAATTATAATTCATTTGAAACTAATACACAGTCTACATCGTATGTTGAAAATTGGAAAAATTATGAATATATACATGCTTCTTTTTTTGGTGGATACAAAGACAATTTTTTATCAATGTGTGATGATATTAAAAAACTAATAGATGTTGATTTAAAAAGTAACATCATTGGTAAGTGGTATGATGAATCATACTTAAATAAATATGTTATAGATAATAAATGTAAAATTTTAGACTGTGGATATTCTCATCCAGATTTTTGGGCGGGTGATTTACCTGTTAAGAAAAAAATAATTCATTTGATAAAGGATTGGGAATCTATAAGAGGATATAGAAATGAAAAAACAGCAGGAGTATGTTTGATTGCAGTAGGAGATTCTTGTTATGCACAATATGCTTACAATTTAGCTGCATCAATTAAATATACAGATGAAGATGCAAAAATCGCAGTGTTTACTTACGGTACATGTATTGATATATTAAACGACGAAGAAAAAAAGATTTTTGATAATATAATTTTTATTAAATCAGAAGATTTATATATTAATGGTAGGATGCACCCAAATTTATTTAAACTTTATTTATATAAATATACCCCATTTGAATATAGCGTTTATATGGATGTAGATAGCATTTGGGTATCAAAATTTAAATTCTCTCAATTGGTGGATAATTATATAAGAGATAATATTAATTTTGTAGGTCAATGTAGAGATGTAATTGACATAAGAGAAAAACCATTACTTTATGGTTTTCATGACACTAATAAAATAAATTTACATTTTAAATTTGAATCAAATATAGCATATCAATTACACGGACAGTTTGTATTATTTAATAAAACCGAAGAAAATATTAAATTTTTTGAAGAGTCAATTAAAATATATTTATATCAATTGGATAAAAAAATTGTTGATTGGAATTGGTTTAATTGTCCTATTGAAGAATTTTCAATGACAGTAGCTACTTTAACTTTACCTTTTAAAGTTGATGATAGGGTAATAAAAGTTGCTCCTGTAATTACTCAAGATGAAAATATCTATGAAATAGACAAAACATCTTCAAAAAAACTTATATTAACAATAAACGGATCTGAGACACATGATATTGCTAATAAAATAGGTGGATATGTTTGTATATCACAAGATATTACTCAAAGATATATTAAACTATACAATCAAACTGTAGATGAAATAAATAACAGTTCAAATTTTAAGTTAAAATATTGGATTCAAAAAAATTGTATCTTATAAATAATGAAAATATCAATTTATAGTTATAGTAATGAAGATTTAAATTCCGAAATTTCTAAATATCAAAGTTTAGTGTTTTCTAAATTTGGGTTGAAAATACATCAAATAATAGGGCCAAAAATTAAAAAATCTGACCATGATTTTGATTATGAAGATCATCCAACTGCATTGACAAATATAATAAAAAATTCTACAGACGATTATATTATATTTTTTGATGTTGATTGTGTTCCGTTATCATATGATTTTTATCCTAAATTATTAAAACAAATAGAAGACAAAAGAACATTAGCTGGTGGAATACAATGTGCAAGTCACATAAATATAAATAAATCATACATCTCTCCTGCATTTTGTGGGTTTTCTAGACAATTGTATTTGGATTGTGGTGAACCATCATTTAACACTGATAGAACACCATTATTAGGATGTGATAACATGCAGAGGTTTACAGATGTGTGTTTAAATTTAAATAAAAACGTTATATATTGGAATGTTACCGACGGCGGCAATAATAAGTGGGATATATTATCACATAATATGAAATTTGGAAATGGAACTATTTATGAAAATTTAATATACCATCAATTTGAAATTAGACTTGATACTTATCACGAAGAATTTATTAATAAATGTATACAAATATTAAAATGAATAAAAAATTAGCAGCAAGTTATATTGTTTTTGATGATGTTATTGAACATCTGGAATCGTCAATTAGTACTATTCGTAATAATGTTGATTATATTTCAATTGTATATCAACATATATCCTATTATGGAAATAAAGGTAGAAATTCAAATTATGAGTTGTTGAAAAACTTATTAAATCGTAGATTAATTGATAATATCATATACAATGATTGTGATTTAAATTTATCCCCCAAAGAAAATGAAATAAAAAATAGAAATCTTGGATTAAATGATGCTATAAATAATCAATTTGAATTTTTTATGTCCGTTGATGGAGATGAATATTATGATGAATATCAATTTAAAAATGCAAAAAATAAAATTATAAATGGCGAATATGAATCATCCGCTTGTGAATTGTTAACATATTATAAATACTTAAATTTAGTATTAGATCCACCTGAAGATTTTCATTGTCCATTCATATATAAAATAAATAAAAATTTTTCATTCGGTAATAATATACAATTTCCGGTTGGAGTTGATATTACTAGAATTTATCATTCAAATAAATTTAAAAAGTTTGAAAGAAATGAATTGATTATGCATCATATGTCATCTGTGCGTCGTGATTTTAAATTAAAACTTGTCAATCATGGATGTTATTCACAATTTAACAATGAAATAGAAATGTTAGTCAATCATTTTGACAATTATCAATATCCCGAAAAAATTTTATTTCAAGCTAATCCTTATAAGTTTTATAATCCAAAAATAGTAAACCCTTATTTTATCAATAAAAATTTTAATTGTATATGACATATACCTTGTTATCGGCATACAACGGTACAAATGCCTAATTTTGTTTGATTTGACAAATTCATATTTTTATCATCTTATTAAATAATATGTTATTAAAAAATCGTATTTGTATATTGTTTTTACATTATCAAAATGATGATATAACTATTAAGCATTATGAATTATTAAAAAAATATAATCCTACAAAAAATATTTATCCAATTGGTTTTGAAAATCACAATTTAATCGATGGTTCGCATGTTGTTCGTAAAAAAGAATCATATCCAAAAAATGATATCTTAAATAAAACTTGTAAAAGAGAATATTGGAGTGAAGCAGATTTATTGATATATGATTTTTATTTAAATTATCCAAATTTACCTGTATATTTTATAATAGAATGGGATACATATTGTAATTGTTCATTGGAAAACTTTTATGGTAATTCATTAAACATGAATCATTTTAGTCATATAATACACAAAGAAGAGTCGTTAAAAGATTGGATTTGGTATAAAAAATTGACAAAAAATCAAAAACTTATATCCAATATAGGTGGAATAACACCAACTTCAGGGATGCTTTTTACTAAGTCTGTATTGTCATCTATGGTTAATTTAATGATTAATAATCCAAAGCAATATAATAATATGTTTTCAGAATTAAGATTGGGGACATTGTTACAACAATCTGGATATATATTAACCAAACCATTTTTTAATTCGGAATCTTATATTAATTGGAATATTGATTCTATCACATTTGATCCGTTAAAACCAGGATATTACCATCCTATCAAAACTATCGTTTAAAATAATAAACA
>WLOB01000089.1 GCA_009699505.1 Actinomycetota bacterium
CTCCCGCCAGCCGGAGCTCAAGGCGATGGCCGTGCGGGTCGAGGCGCTCGTGGCGGCCGTCCCCTCCGGGGCGACGGACGACGCGACCGGCCGCACGCCGCGCGGCGGCCCGCGCTCCGGGCCCGCCCGCGGCGGCCGGCGGCGCGAGCGGCTCGTGGTCGTGGGCGGCGGCATGGCGTCGATCGCCGTCGTCGAGGCCGCCTTCGCGCACCGCGGGTCGTCGCACTGGGAGACCACGATCCTCTCGGGCGAGGCCGACGCCCCGTACGACCGCGTCCGCATCTCGCACCTCGTCTCCCCCGAGCCCCGCGACGACGTCGCCCTGCGCCCCCCGGAGTGGTACGCCGCGCACGACGTCGACCTGCGGCTCTCGACGTGGGTGGAGGCGCTCGACACGGTCGCGCAGGAGGTCGTGCTGACGAGCGGCGAGCGGCTGCCGTACGACCGCGCGGTGATCTGCACGGGCTCGCAGCCGTCGACCCCGCCGATCCTCGGCATGGACCTGCCGGGCGTCGTGCCGTTCCGGACCCGCGCGGACGCCGCGACGCTGAACCGGATGGTCCGCCGCGGCGCGCTGGCGACCGTCATCGGCGGCGGCCTGCTGGGTCTCGAGGCAGCCGCGGGCCTGGCGGAGCACGGCGCGTCGGTCACGATCGTCCACCGCGGCGACCGCCTCATGGAGCGCCAGCTCGACCGCGGCGCCGCCCGGCTCCTGGAGCGGCGGATCCGCGAGCTCGGGATCCAGCTCCTGTTCGAGCAGGAGACGGAGCGGATCGTGGGCGGCGCGGCCGTCACCGGCGTGCGCTTCGCCGACGGGGACGAGCTCGCGTCGGACCTCGTCGTCGTCGCCACGGGGATCCGGCCGGAGATCCGGGTGGCGAAGCGCTCGGGCATCGCCTGCGACCACGCGATCCTCGTCGACGACGAGCTGCGAACGAGCGCCCCGAACGTGTGGGCCGTCGGCGAGTGCGCCCAGCACCGCGGCGTCGTCTACGGCCTGTGGCCGCCGATCGCCGCCCAGGCCCGGACCGCCGGCGCGACGATCGCCGGGGTGCCGTCGGGCTACCAGGGCAGCCCGCTGGCGACGACGCTCAAGGTCGTCGGCATCGAGCTGTTCGCGTGCGGCACGCCGTGGTCCAACACGGACGACGACGACGTCGACGAGGTGATCTCCGTCGACACCCGCCGCGGCAACTACCGGCGCCTCGCGCTGCGTCGCGGCCGCCTCGACGGCGCGGTCCTGATGGGCGACCTGTCGCTCGCGGCCGAGCTGACGGAGCTGACCGCCGGGGGCCCGGCGGGCGTCGGCGGCGCCACGGTCGACGACGAGCTCCTCGACGCCGTGGCCGGCGGCGACGCCGCGCCCCGCCCGGTCCCCGACGCCCAGCTCGTCTGCTCCTGCAACCAGGTCAGCGCGGGCGAGATCCGTGGAGCCGTCGCCGGCGGCTGCGCCTCGCTGGCGGACGTCCGCGAGGCCACGGGCGCGTCGGGCGGCTGCGGCGGCTGCGCCACCCGCGTGGAGGCCCTGCTCGCGGTCCACCACACCACGTCGGTCGGGGCGGCGGCGGACTGAGGGGCGACGGGGGCAGGGCGGCGGCCCAGGGGCGACGGCCACGGGGCGGCGGCCAAGGGGCGGCGGCCAAGGGCGGCGGCCGCCCCTCGCACCACCGGTCCGGGCCGGGACGGCGTCGGGCGCTGGTGCCGGGTCGGGGACCGGGCTACGCTGCGCGCCATGCGCGTGCGTGCGGTGGTCCTCCTGGCCCTGGCGTCGGCCGTCCTGACGCCGGGCGCGGCGGCCGCGGAGACGACGACGATCTCGCAGCACCTGCTCGCGGCGGACGGCTCACCGTCCCTCGTCGCGAACCGCTCGCCCGTCGGCGGTGCGCCCGCCCGCTGGCGCGTGTGCGACCCGGAGTGCGGGCCGATCGTCGCCGAGGGCCCGACGTTCTCCCCCGGTCCGACGGCCGCCGGCACGACCTTCGAGGCCACGACGACGGGCACGGACGGCGCGGTCTCGAGCGTCCGCAGCCGGCCGTGGGGCGGCCAGGTCGCCGTGGTCGGCCCGCCCACCGTCACCGGCGAGGTCCGCATCGGCCGGGTCGTCACCGCCGCGGGCGGGACCTGGACGGGCGGCTGGGGCGACGACCGCGGCGTCCCCGCCCTGCGTGCGTGCCGGACCCCGGCCGCGACGGACTGCCGCTTCTTCGGCCCCCGCGACGTCCTCGGCTCGGCCCGTCAGGGCGCGAGCGCGATCGACCCGGCCTTCGCGGGCTGGTACGTCGGCGCCTACGAGCAGCGCCACGCGCGGGAGACCGCCTTCCCGGCGGTCGCGCCGGCGCCCGAGCCCCCGCTCGGCACCCCGACCGACCGGCGCCCGGTGGACCCGGGCGTCGCGACGCCCACCCTGGCCTACGGGCCGCTCGTCGGGCCCGTCCCGCCCGCCCGCACCGGCGAGCCGCCGCGCGTCGCCGGGCGCCTCGCCGTCGGCCGACGGGTGACCCCGAGGCCCGGCACCTGGCCCGACGCGCCCGACGACGGCCGGATCGCGTCGGTCCTCCGCGCGTGCCCGACCCGGGAGGACACGGCCTCGTGCGTCCTCCTGCACGACCTGGGCGGCACGGGCGGCCGCCCGGGTCCCGGCGCACCCGTGACGCTCGGCCGGCGGCTGCTCGGGTGGTACGTCGGCGCCGTCGACCGGCACCGCGGCGCGGGCGGCGACGCCGGGGCGTTCACCCCGGCCCGTCCGACCACGGCCGTCCCCGCACCCGACCTCGCGACGGTCCACGGGCCGCTCTCGACGACGCCGGTCGGCCTGGGCTTCACCCCGCGGGTCGCCGTGCGGCGGCGGATCGCGGCGGGCCGCCGGCTGCGGCTCGCGACGGTCCGCTGCGCCGGCGCCTGCGTGGCCCGGGTGACGCTGCGGGCCGGCGGCCGGACGGTCGTCCGGCGGATCGCCGTCCGCGCCGGACGCAGCACCCCGGTCGTCGCGCCCCGCTCCCGCTTCCGCGGCGCCCGGTCGATCCGGGTGACGATCCGCGTCGACCACGCCCGCCCGGTCGTGCGCGGGACGGTGCGGATCGGCTGAGCCGGGGGCGGCGCGGCCGGCACGGATGGTCTCGGGCCGGACCGCCCGGGACGGACCGCCCGGACGGGGTTTCAGGACGGGGCCCAGGACAGGGCCGGAAACGGGTCCCAGGGCGGGGCCGGAATCGGGGTCCCAGGACGGGGCCCCGGGACGACCGCCCGCGGCTAGGCCTGCCCGACCGACGCGATCTCGTACCGCGCGACGTCGCCGGAGACGACCGCGGACAGCGCGTCGGAGCTCGGCCCGGCGCCACGGAACCGCTCGAGCTCCGCGGCGGTCTCCCACCGCTCGTAGACGTTGACGCGGTCGGGGTCGAGCGGATCGGCCGCGACGACGAAGTCGTGGCAGCCCTGGTCGGCCCGGGCCTGCGCGACCGCGTCCGCCGACGCCGCAACGAACGCGTCGCGGTGGCCGGGACGCAGCTCGAGCCGACCGGCGACGATCAGCACGGGGCCTACCGCCGCACGACGACGCGGTTCGGGCGGACCGTGCCGCTCGAGACGCGCACCGTGGCGACGGTGGAGGCGCGCCGGCGCAGGACGGCCGCGGTCCGCGACGTGGGCCTCAGGCGCAGGCTCCACGCGCGCCGCTTCGCCGTGCGACCCGAGGCGATCGTCCGCGAGCGCAGCCCGAGCCGCCGGGCGACCGCCGCGCTGACGACGAGCCGGACGGTCGTCCGCCGGGCCGTCGTCGTCGTGCCGCGGAGGAGGACGCCGCGGGAGCGCAGCGTGCCGACGCGGATCCGCTTCGTGACCGTCCGCGTCCGGGTCGTCCGGCCGGGGCGGGCCGACGGCGTGGCGCCCGGCGTCGCGCCGGCCAGCGCGGGGTCGGCGACCGTCCCCGCCGCGTCGCCGACCGGCAGGGTCAGGCGCACGTCGGAGAGCTGCGCCGTCCCGACGCCGGTGGTCAGCCCGTAGACGTTCGAGCCGTCCGTCACCTGCAGGCGGTAGCGGCTGCCGGGCGTGATCCGCATCGCGACGCCCTCGAGCGACCGCTCCACCGTGCGCTCCTGGCCGTCGAGCGTCACCGGGATCGGGGTGACCTGGTTGCCGACGACGACGCCGCGGGTCTCGTCGACGATCTGGGCGTAGAGGTGGGTGTCCGGGGCGGTCGACGTGCCGCGGTAGCGCAGGCGCACGACGGGCTCGGCGACGACGTCCTTCGTCGCGGTCTGCGCGGGGACGGGGACCTCGACGGCGCTCGACGCGCGCGTGGCGGCGACGAGCAGGCCGGCCGTCGAGCTCAGCGGCGTGATCGGCAGCGTGCCGCCGCCCGACGCGGTGATCGTGCCGGCCGGCTTCAGCGGGTAGTCCGCGGCGGAGCGGAGCTTCCCGTCGTCGGCGACCCACTCGAAGCCGGGGCCCGTCGGGACGGACGCGTCGCCCTTGAGCCAGCGGTCCATCCAGTCGAGCACGCGGGGCTGCACGACGGCGTCGCCGCCCGAGCCGGTCAGGCAGACGCCGTGGCCGCCGCAGAACCAGAGCATCTTCACCGGGGTCCCGGCCTGGCGCAGCAGGCGCCGCATCTCGATCGACTGGCTCGGCGTGAAGAGGGTGTCGGCGGTGCCCTGGACGATGAGCGACGGGGCGCGGACCTTCGCGATCCCGTCGCCGGTGGAGCGGGCGCGGAGGTAGCCCGTGAGCGCCTCGTCCGAGCGACCCGTGACGGCGGCCTTCGTCGCGAGGGTCAGCAGCTCGACCGGGAACGCGCCGAGCTCGGGGCCCTGCGGCGCGAAGATGCCGAGCGCCAGGCCGCTGACCTCGCCCAGGCCGACGAGCGGCAGGCCCCAGCCGAGCTTGAGCCGGCCGTCGCGGGCGAGCGCCTGGACGAGCGACGTCCACGAGATGGACGGCACGAGCGTGTCGATGCGGGCGTCGCGGGAGGCCGCCGCCCACTGGACGCCGCCGCCGTAGGACGCGCCGTGCATGCCCACGCGGGGGTCGCCGGCGGCGTCGAGGCGGGCCTCGGGCCGGGTGGCGACGTGGTCGATCACGGCGGACGCGTCCCGTCCCTCGCGCTCGGGGGAGTCGAGGTCGATCTCGCCGCCCGAGCGCCCGAACCCGCGCGAGTCGTACGTCACCGTGTTGTAGCCACGGGCGCGGAACGCGGCCGCCGGCACCTGGCCGAGCGGCTCGGCGAGCGCCGCGATCTCCAGCGTCTCGCGGGTCGCCCCGAAGCCGTGGGTCAGGACGACGGTCGGGGCCTTCGCGCCGGGCGCCAGGCCGTCGGCGCGCTGGAAGTCCGCGTCGATCCGCGTGCCGTCGAACGACGTGATCGTGACCTGCTCGGCCGCGGCGACGGATGGAAGGGCGGTCAGCGCCAGGACGGAGGCGACCCCGGCGACCGCGAGACGGGTTCGTGACATGCAGCACAGACTACCCGCGGCAGCAACGGCGGGCGGAGGACGGCGGGCGCGTCCGACGGGGGCCGGGCGGACCGGGCACGTTCCGCATCGGCCTCGTGGGGCGGGAGCCGCCCGGGCTCAGGCCCGCGCGCCTCCCGGGACCGGGACCACCTCGACGACCGAGCCCGCGGGCAGGTCGCCGTCGGCCGCGGGGATCAGCGCGTAGGCGTGCGTCGCGGGCATGGAGGCCAGGCGGTGCGGTTGCTGACCGTCGAGCACGACGGCGGTGCGCCCACCGTGCTCGTCCTCGCCGAGGGCCACCCGCAGGGCACGGACCCGTCGCGCGTCGCCGTGGGTGGCCGCCTGCAGGCGGGCGCGCAGCGGCCCGGCCGGCTCGCGGCCGGTCATCGCGCGGAGCAGCGGGACGGCCAGCAGCGCCGCCACGGTCAGCGCCGCGCCCGGGTTGCCCGGGAGCGCCAGCACGGGTCGGGCGCCGGCCGGCCCGGGGAGCGCGCCGAGCCAGGTCGGCCGGCCGGGCTGCAGCGCCAGCCCCGACACGCGCTCGTCGGCGCCCAGGTCGGCGAGGGCCCGCCGGACGTGGTCGTGCTCCCCGACCGACATGCCTCCGCAGGTGAGCACCAGGTCGGCGTCGACGTCGGCGAGCGCCGCGGTCGTCGCCGCGAGGTCGTCGCCGACGTGGCGGACCGCGACGACGTCCGCGCCGGCGGCCGTCAGCAGCGCGGCGAGCGCGGGCCCGCCGACGTCGTGGAGCCGACCGTCCGGCAGCTCGTGGTCGACCGGACCGGGCGGCGACGCCCGTCCCGCGCCCGGGTCGGACGGCCCGGCGCCATCGGGGGTCCGTCCGACCGGCACGGGGCCGGCTCCCGCCCGGCCGAGCGGCACGACCTCGTCCCCCGTGATCACCACGACGGCCCGGGGCCGGGCGCGCACGTCGACGGCGACGACGCCGAGACCGGCCAGCAGCGCGACGTGCCCGGGCCCGAGCCGCTCGCCGGCCCGGACCACGACGGCGCCGGCCGCGACGTCCTCGCCCGCGCGCCGCACGTCGCGGCCGGGGGCGACGTCGACGGCGACGGCCACGTCGTCCCCGGCCGGCGCCGTCTCCTCGATCCGCACCACCGCGTCGGCGCCGTCGGGGATCCGCGCGCCGGTGCTGATCCGCATCGCCGTCCCGGCCGCGACCGTCGCGGCCGACGGGTGGCCGGCCGCGGACTCGCCCGTCGCGCGCAGGACGACGGGCCGTCCGGCGCCCGCGCCGGCTAGGTCGGCGGCGCGCACGGCCCAGCCGTCCATCGCGGAGGACGCGAAGCGCGGCAACGCCCCGCGGGCGAGGACGTCCGCCGCCGCCGTCCGGTCCGCGCACCGGTCGAGCGCGACCCGCTCCACGCCGAGCCCGACCGCCGCGCCGAGCTCCGCCGCGGCACGGCGCGCGTCGTCCAGGCTGGAGGGGGCGCCCATCGCGGCGACTCTACGGACGGCCCGCGGACGGCGCCCGCGAAGATGCCCGGATGCCGTCCGCCGATCCCCGACCCGCCGACGTCGTCGCGATCCTCGCCGGCGGCCGCTCGCGGCGCATGGGCGCCCCGAAGGCCGGGGTGCTGCTCGACGGCGCCCCCCTGCTCGCGCACGCCGTCGCCGCGGCCCACGGCGCCGGACTCCGCCCGGTCGTGGTCGCCAAGCGCACGTCCGAGCTGCCGGAGGTGCCGGGGCTCGAGCGCTGGGACGAGCCGGACGACCCGACGCACCCGCTCACGGGCGTCGTCGCCGCGCTGCACCGCGCCGCGGCCCCCGTCGTCGTGCTCCCCGTCGACCTGCCCCACGTGCCGTCGGCGCTCCTGGCGCACCTCGCGGCCCGGCCGGAGCCGCTGGTGATCGTCGAGGGCGCCGGCCGCCGCCACCCGCTGCTGGCCCGGGTCGCGCCGGAGCACGCCGCCGCGCTCGAGTCCGCCGCCCGGTCGGGGGCGCGCGTGATGGAGACCGTCGAGGGCCTCGGTGCGGCGGTCGCCGGCGACGACGTGGTCGCCCCGATGGGCGATCCGGCCGTCCTGCTGCGCAACCTGAACCGACCGGACGACCTCGCAAACCAGGCCTGGACGAACGGCTGACTGCAACGAATCTTGCGTCTCTCACGGGGGATCCGTGCGCAGGGGGCCGAAAGTGGACGGCGAACGCGCGCCCGGGAGCCCGTCGGAGGACCTCCGCAGGGGTGCGGAGCCGCCTCCCCGCTTGCTAGTTTTCGCCCCGCCGAGTTCCCGGGGTCGTTCCCGGGGAGCGGGGGACCCACGTCCGTGTTGGGGCTCATCCACGCCTTTGCGTGGAGGCGCGACTCTTTCTGCGCCAGCCCGTCAGCTAACCCCGTAGGCCGACGAGAGAGAAGTCCCCGATGCGATCAATCACGGTGCGCCGCACCGCCATGATCGGCCTGCTCGCGCTGGCCACCTGCGCCCCCGTGGCGCAGGCAGACGACGCCGCGCCAGGCGGCGGTGGGACCTCCGTCTCGTCCATGAACGCCGCCCCCGCGGCGCCCCGGCCCGCCGCCGCGCAGGCCACCCCCGCTCCCGCGCCGGCCTCGGTGTCGGAGACCCAGACCGTCAAGCTCACCCGGTCGCAGACCAAGAGCGTCCAGCGCCGCGCCCGCGTCCGCCCCGACGGCGCGCTGGGCAGCCGCACCCGCACCGCGATCAAGCGGTACCAGGGGCAGAGGCGCCTCGTGCGCACCGGCCGTCCGAACCTGCAGACGCTCCGCGCGATGAAGCTGCGGTTCGCCGAGACGATCGCCGCGCAGATGGCCGCGAAGCAGCGCGCCGTGGCCCCGATCGCCGGCTACGTCTTCCCGATCCAGGGCCCGTGGCGCTTCGGCGCCGGCGGCACGTACTTCGGCGAGCGCGGCGGCGCCCACGAGGGCATCGACCTCTTCGCGACCTGCGGCACCCCGCTCGTCGCAGCGTCCGCCGGCACGATCAAGTCCGTCGCGTGGGACGCCCGCGGCGGCAACTACGTCGTCCTGACCGACACCCCGTCGGGCGAGGACCAGGTCTACATGCACATGAAGTCGCCGTCGCCGCTGAAGGTCGGCGACCCGGTGACGGCCGGCACCCCGGTCGGCGCGGTCGGCGACACCGGCAACGCCGACGGCTGCCACCTGCACCTCGAGATCTGGACCTCCCCGGGCTACTACACGGGCGGCAGGCCGCGCGACCCGAAGCCCGACCTCGCGGCCTGGGGCGGCACCCCCAGCCGCTGAGCCGACCCGCCCGGCCGGTGCCGGGCGACGCTCCGGGGCCCGACCCCGCGCGCGGGCGACCACCCGCCGGCCCGCCCGGCCGCCGCCGGGCCACGCCCCGGGCCCCGACCGGCCACGCGGGCGACCGACCACCCGCGACCGGCGACCGACCACCCGCGACCGGTGACCGGCCACGCGGGCGACCACCCGCGATGTAGCCTGCGGCCGCGCCGGCCCGGAGCGTCGGTGCCCCGTCCGGAGCACCTGCCCCGATGCCACCGTCCGCCCGTCCCGCGCCCCTCCAGCTGCCGCCCGGCGTCACCGCCCTCGGGCCCGAGGCGTGCGCCGCCGTCGCCGCGCTCGTCTCCGACGCGGAACGCGCCCAGTCCGCCGAGGTCGACGCCGCGCTGCAGGAGGGCCTCCGCGTCGTGCCGCGCCCGCTCCGCGGGATCGCGCGCAGGGTGCTGACGGGATGAGCCGCGCGCTCGAGCGCCGGGGCGAGCTGCAGCGCCTCGCCCGCGTCCTGGGCGTGGAGCCCGACGACCTCGGGGCGCTCGACGGGGCGGACGTCGCCACGCTCCGCGAGCTGCGCCACGCCGTCGCCGACCGCCTGCTCGAGCAGAGCCGCGATCAGTTCTCCCGGGCCGTCGCGCTCGGCGACGCCCTGCCGGCCTCCGTCGCCGCCCGGCTCGCCCAGCACGTCATGGGCCCCGTCCTGGGCGGCCGGGCCGCCGCGCTGCTGAGCCCCCGGAAGGCGGGCGAGCTGGCCCGGCGCCTCCCCGCGGACTTCCTCGCCGACGTCGCCTGCCACGTCGACGTCCGCAAGGTCGGCCCGCTGCTCGAGGACATCGACCGCGGCACGATGGCCGAGGCGGGCGAGCACCTCCGTCGTCGCGGCGAGTGGGTGGTGCTCGGGGCGTTCGTCGGGCACGTCCGGGACGACGTCGTGGCCGACCTGCTCGACGGGTTCGACGGCGAGGCGCTCCTGCGCTCGGGCGCCGTCATCGAGGACGCCTCCCGCATCGATGCGGTCGTCGCCATGCTGACCGACGCCCGTCTGGACGGGCTGCTGCGCGCCGCCGACGAGCACGCGCTCTGGACCGACGTCGTGTCGCTCAACGTGCACCTCTGCGACGCGCAGCTCGACCGGGTCGCGTCCGCGGTCGAGCGGCTGTCCGGCCCCCGGATCGAGGCGCTCGCGGCGCTCCTGGCCGCCGACGACGAGCTGCGCGCCGCCGCGCGGCCCATCACCCGGCGGCTGTCGGCGCGGTTCCTGGCCGACGTCGCCGCGGACGTCGACCTCGGGCGGGTCGGCGGGATCCTCGAGGGCATCCCGACCGCGACGCTGGCGCAGGCAGCGGCCGAGCTCGGCCGCCGCGACGCCTGGCCGCTCCTCGGGCGCCTGTTGACCGTGCTGCCTGAGGACGTCCTCGCCGACCTCCGCCCCGAGCTCGACGACGGCCTCCTCCGGCGGGCCGAGGAGACGGACGCCGCCGCGGGCGACGGTCCGCCCGCGGGCCCGGACGGGGACGACGCGGCGGGGTCCGCGAAATCTCCCCCGGCGCCCCCTACCCGCCGGTAGCCTGCCGCCGTGCTCCGACCACGGCTCCGTCCCGTCCTCAGCGCCGCAGGCCTGCTGCTCGCGCTCCTGACCGTCGGCCCGGCGTTCCTGGCGCCCCCGGCGTCGGCCGCCGAGCCCTCGTGGGTGTGCCGGCCCGGGATGCCCGGGGACGTCTGCTCCGAGAGCCTGGACACGACGATCCTGGGCCCCGGCGGCGCCTCGCGCGTCGAGCGCGTCGCCCCGGACCCGAACGCCCCGGTCGACTGCTTCTACGTCTACCCCACCGTGTCGAACCAGCTCGGGCCGATGGCCAGCGGCGACGCCGACCCCGAGGTCCAGGGGATCGCGCGCTTCCAGGCCCAGCGGTTCGCCCAGCGGTGCCGCGTCTACGCGCCGACGTACCGCCAGGGCACGGTGCCCGGCATCTTCCTCGGCGGGTTCACGGACGCCACCCGGCAGGCCGCCTACTCCGACGTCCTCGCCGCGTGGCGGTCGTACCTCGCGAAGGACAACCGCGGCCGCGGCGTCGTCCTCATCGGCCACTCCCAGGGCACCGGCATCCTCCGCCGGCTGATCCGCGAGGAGATCGACCCGGCCCCGGCGGTGCGCTCCCGGCTCGTCTCCGCGCTCCTGCTCGGCGGCAACGTCCTCGTGAAGAAGGGCAGCGACCGCGGCGGCGACTTCGCGAACGTCCCGCTGTGCCGGGCCGACGGGCAGATCGGCTGCGTCGTGGCGTTCTCGACCTTCGACGAGACGCCGCAGGACGCCACGCGCTTCGGCAAGCCGCCGACGACGACGGACCGCCTGACGGGCCTGCCCCCGCGGTCCGACGTCGAGGTGGCGTGCACGAACCCCGCCTCCCTGGCGCAGAACCGCGACGCGGAGCTCACGTCCCTCGTCCCGACCCGGCCGTTCCCCGCGGGGTTCATCGCCCTCGGGATCGCCGCGACGTACCTCGGGGCGCCCCCGACCGCGGCCACGCCCTGGGTGCAGCCGGCGGAGCGCTACGCCGGCCGGTGCGAGACGTCCAACGGCTCGAACGTCCTGATGATCCGGGGCCTCCCGGGAGCCCGCGACCTGCTGCCGTTCCCGGACGCCGGCTGGGGGCTGCACATCCTCGACGGCAACATCGCACTCGGCGAGCTGCTCGACGTCGTCGACACGCAGACCAGGGCGTTCCAGGCCGCGAGGCCCGCGCCGGCCGCCGCGCCGACGGGCCGGCCCCGGGTGGCCCTGCGGGCGACCGGCACGACCCGCCGCGCGGGCGGCCGCCGCTGCATCGCGGGACGGCTCACCGTCCGGGTCGCGGGCGCCGATCGGACCGCCGTGGCGCGCGCCGACTTCCGGCTGAACCGCCGGACGCTCGCCCGCGACCGGCGCTCGCCCTTCCTCACCCGGGTCGCGGCCTCCCGGCTGCGCACGGGCGTCAACCGCGTCGACGCGCTCGTACGCCTGACGGACGGCCGCTCCCGGCGCGTGGCGGCGACGGTCCGCGGCTGCTGAGGGGCGCCCCCGGCTCAGTCCTCGTCGGGCTCCCGCAGCCGCGGGTCGGCCTCGACGAGGGCCAGGCACTCCGCCACCGGCCGCCCCGTGCGGCCGGCGATCCAGCAGGCGATGGGCGCGGCCTGGCGCTGCGAGCGGTGCGCCGCGTGGCGGGCCAGGTCGAGCAGCCCCTGCAGCTCCTCCGGGGTCGGCGGCGTCGAGCCGACCTCGTCCGCGAAGGCCGCCAGCCAGCCCTCGATCGTCGTCGTGTCGGTGCTCATGCGCCCAGCCTAGACCGGGCCCCGCCGGGGCCCCGGAGCGTACGGTGGCTCACCACGGGCCGCCCCGTGGACCCGACGGTCGTCCGAGACGTGCCCGCGGGCCGTGCCCGGAGGCCCCCGGGCGGCTAGGGTCCCGGTCCATGACGTCGCTCATCACGCGTGAGGAGGCCCTGCAGCTGGGGCGGCTCCGGGACCACGAGGACATCCTGGCGCTCGTCGAGCGCGCCTGGGAGGCCCGCCAGGAGCACTTCGGCGACTCGACCGACATGTGCTCCCTGGTCAACGCGAAGTCCGGCGGCTGCGCCGAGGACTGCGGCTTCTGCGCCCAGTCGACGTACGCCGAGGCCGAGACGCCGATGCACGCGATGATGGAGCCCGAGCAGATGCTCGAGCACGC